>JALTRC010000399.1 GCA_026998145.1 Gammaproteobacteria bacterium | reverse complement strand
ATGAAATGGATTTACCCATCCATATTCACCTGCACGAAACCGCCCATGAAGTTGAGGAGGCGGTTAAAAATACGGGGCTGCGGCCCATTGAACGGCTGAACCGGCTGGGCATGGTGTCACCTAATCTACTGGCGGTACACATGACGCAACTTAATGATGAGGAAATACAGCTACTGGCCGAATCCGGCAGCCATATTGTCCACTGCCCGGAATCCAATATGAAACTGGCCAGTGGTTTCTGCGAAGTGCAAAAGTGCCTGGATGCGGGGATTAATGTGGCGCTGGGAACCGATAGCGCCGCCAGCAATAATGATCTGGATATGCTGGGTGAAATGCGTTCAGCTGCACTCCTGGGCAAGGCCGTTGCGGCAGATGCAGCAGCGGTTAATGCAGCGCAGGTTCTGCGTATGGCAACGATTAATGGCGCCAGAGCACTAGGCCTTGATGATCGCACAGGCTCAGTGGAAATCGGCAAGTTTGCGGATATCACGGCGATTAATGTGAATCAGCTGGAAACCACACCTTTATTTAATCCCCTCTCCCATCTGGTTTACAGTTGCGGCCGTGAACAGGTCAGCGATGTATGGGTGGCGGGCAAACACCTGCTTAAAGATCGCGCCCTGACCACGCTGGATGAGCAGAAAATTATCCACAAGTGTCGCCTGTGGAATGATAAAATTGCCGCAACTGATTCGTAACGAAAGCTGAAGATGACAACACTGAATATAGATCCGGCGGAAATCGCCAAATTTGAAGAACTGGCCAGCCGCTGGTGGGACAAACAGGGTGAATTCAAACCCCTCCATGAAATCAATCCCCTGCGTCTCCATTATATCGATGAGCGAGTACAGCTGGCCGGTAAAAAAGTGCTGGATGTGGGCTGCGGCGGCGGTATTTTATCGGAAAGCATGGCCCGCATGGGTGCTGAAGTGACTGCCATTGATATGGGCAAAGCACCCTTGTCTGTGGCTCGCCTCCATGCCATGGAAGCAGAAGTTGATGTGGACTATCAGCAGATTACCGTGGAAGAGCTGGCCGAAAAAATGCCCGGCGCTTTTGATGCGGTGAGCTGCATGGAAATGCTGGAACACGTGCCCCAGCCGGAATCGGTAATTCAGGCCTGCCAGCAACTGGTAAAACCCGGCGGCAATGTATTTTTCTCCACCATTAACCGCAAGCCCAAGGCCTATATGCTGGCCATCGTCGGGGCCGAATATGTGCTGAATATACTGCCCAAAGGCACCCATGATTATGCCAAGTTTATCCGCCCTTCCGAGCTGGATCAGTGGGCCAGACAGGCCGGGCTGGAACTGCGGGATATTATCGGCATGACATACAATCCCCTCACCAAACACTATAAGCTGGGCCATGATGTGGATGTTAATTACATGACCCATTATATTCGCGAGCCGGAGTAGTTTTGTCTGCCATTGATACGGTGCTGTTCGATCTGGACGGCACACTGGTGGATACTGCACCGGATATGGCCAATGCCCTGAACCAGTTACTCAGGGAAGAAGGCCGCAAAGAAATGGCCTATGAGGATATTCGCCCGGTAGTTTCCAATGGCAGCGTAGCACTGGTTAAACTGGGCTTTGGTGAAGATCAGGAAGATCATTATCTGAAATATCTCAAACAACGCTATCTGGAAATTTATCAACAGGCTTTATATATCGACTCCTGCCTGTTTGATGGTATGGAAACATTGCTCGATTATATTGAAAGCCACCAGCTTAAATGGGGTGTTGTCACCAATAAACCCGGCTGGCTGACTGAGCCATTGCTGGAGCAGATGGGTTTAAGCCAACGCAGTGCCTGTATTGTCAGCGGCGACACCACCGCCAATCGCAAACCCCATCCTGAACCCATGTATTTTGCCTGCAAGCAAGCTGGCAGCCAGCCACAACACTGTATATATGTGGGTGATGCCCGCCGGGATATAGAGGCCGGCCGCAATGCGGGCATGAAAACACTGGTGGCAGAATACGGTTATATTGGTGACTGGGAGAATATTAATGAGTGGAATGCGGATGCCCATATTCAGCACCCTGAAGACATCATAAAAATACTCAACACTTAAAACAGCCGAGAATAAATATGTTTAAACATTTGCTGTTCACCCTATTGTTTTTACTTTCCCCGAACCTTCAGGCAAAAGAGCTGCTGCAAATTGAGCGCCCCTGGATACCGGAAGCACCACCCGGTGCCAGTATTATGGCTGCTTATATGAGCTTATATAATCCAGGTAATGAATTGCTTGTTATCGAGCGTATTGATAGCCCAGATTTTAAAAAAGTTGAAATGCATTTGTCGAAAGAGGTTAATGGCATAGCAAAAATGTTGCCACAGAAAAGCCTTAAAATACCGCCTAAGGCTAAACGACAACTTAAGCCTGGCTCTTATCATCTAATGTTAATTAAGCCACGCAAATGGTTTAGAAATGGTGAGCCGATAAATATTAATTTACATTTTAGTAATGGGGATAAACAGTCGCTAAACCTGAAGGTAAAAAAACCTTCTACGAAAAAAACCATGAAATGTGCAACTGGAAAATGCGGCAGGTAATGTTTAAGGAAATGGATTTTGTTTTTTTGAAAGCAGAATTATAGCCATCCAGTAAAAAAGCCCCCTGAAAAAATCAGGGGGCTTTTTTATTGGATGGCGGAGAAGGAGGGATTCGAACCCTCGATACCTTTCGGTATACTCCCTTAGCAGGGGAGCGCCTTCGGCCACTCGGCCACTTCTCCGGGTAATCATTTTTCAAAAAAATCGCCGCTCTTTCAGCGGCGATTTTGAGGTGCGTAGAATACCTCTGTTGAGACTTTTCGACAAGCCCTGAGAGGTAATTATTTATGTTTATAAATTACCATTTACCTCGGATGAACCACTGGCCTGTTCCTGCTTAATACGCTCGTAAATTTCTTCACGATGAACAGAAACTTCTTTTGGGGCATTGATACCAATTCGAACCTGGTTACCTTTAACACCCAGTACAGTTACAGTGACTTCGTCACCAATCATTAAGGTCTCGCCAACACGGCGTGTCAAAATCAACATTTTTACTACTCCTAAGCTTAATCACGGTTATTGCGAGTCGCCTCATGCTATCGCAAGCCCTTCCCAGTTTAACATATCTGTCACAAAGGTTAATACCGCAAACGAATCAGATAGCTTCCAGATCTACCAGACTACCATCATTTTCCAGTCCAAATGCAGCATGTAATGTGCGCACACCCAGTTCCAGGTATTTTTCAGCCACCACTACCGAGATTTTGATCTCGGAAGTTGAAATCATCAATATATTGATACCTTCTTTGGCCAGCGCCGCAAACATGGTGCTGGCAATACCCGCATGGGAGCGCATACCCACACCGACCAGTGACAGTTTAACGATGCGATTATCCCCGTAAACCTTTCGGGCACCCAGCTGATCGCCGGTTTTTGTGAGTAAATCCAGAGCAGTGTCATAGTCATTACGGTGAACCGTAAAGGTAAAATCAGTGGTGTCGTCATCGCCGACATTCTGCACAATCATATCAATTTCAATGTTGGCTTCGGTGATGGCACCGAGAATATCAGAAGCCACACCTGGCTTGTCTGGAACGCCCTTGATTGTTAACTGTGCTTCGTCGCGGTTGAATGCGATTCCGGAAATTACCGCCTGCTCCATCTCGTCATCCTCTGTTGTAATT
>JALTRC010000398.1 GCA_026998145.1 Gammaproteobacteria bacterium | reverse complement strand
CTATGAAGTGCGGGTACCCGGTGATGCAGTAGGGCCCATGCATGCGGCATTATTTGACGTCAATATTATTGATGATCTGTCGCCCCATCTGGTTTTATCTTCAGCCTCACAGGTGGCTGGTAATAGCAGCTATAGCTCCACCACCGCAACTCCTCCTTTCTATAGCGGATTGTTTAGCACAACCGGGCTGGGAACCACAGCGGCGCGTATCTTTATTAGCCTGATTGATGCGGATGCAGGCGATACCAAGCAGGCGGTATTCGATCTGGAAACCCAGGTGGTGAATGATGTGAACACCACCAATGATCTTGCCACCACGCCGATGTTTGGCAATAGTGTTTCCTATAATTTTGCCGGTAGCAGTGGAGGGGTGTTAATTGATGGTGGTTCGGGATCTACGGCTGCGGCCAATGATATTCGCATTGTCGAACCATCGGTCACCGCAGCCCTGTCCAGCTTTGTCAATCTCACCCAGGGTGGTACTACGGCGCCGGATGCAGGGGATGTCTTACGCTACACCTATACCCTGACAGCGGCCGGTGCAGGTGCCGGGGATGAATTCTCCAATGCCTATGATGTATCCCTGATCAGCACACTCAGTCCGGGGCTGGCCTTTACGGGTACCCCAACAGTTACTGGCCTGGGTAATGTGATTGGCACTCCGGATATCAGCAATAATGGCCAGACACTCACCTGGAGTCTGAGCAGCGCCGCCCCTACTGATATTGATGTGGATGAAGGCACCACGGTGACCGTGAGTTTTGATTTGCTGGTCACCGATGAGGCTCAGGCGGTGCAGACACTGAGCAATAATCTGCGAGTGGAATGGAGCAGCGCCGATGGCATTGTAATCGGCGAGAGAACGGCCAGTGATAACCCGCCTTATGTGGCAGCACCTCTTACAGCTTTGCCATATTTTGCTGAAGTGGCACATTCTATTGTCACCCCGGATACCAATAGCATTAGCAAAACCCGCCTTAGCGACAGCTTCAATAATGATGGCAATGTGCGTATTGGTGATCTGGTGGATTATCAGCTCAGCCTTAACCTGCAGGAAGGCAGCAGCACCAATGTGGTCATCAGCGATACATTGCCGGCGGGTCTGGGCTTTGAAGGCATTGTCAGTATCAACGGCGATGCCAGCGCCCCTTACAGCAAGGCAGCGCCTTTTACCTATCTGGACGGGGCGGGTACCGAGATCAGTTTTGATGCCAGCAGTGTCACCTATGATGCAGTGACAGGTGTGGTGACATGGAATCTGCAAACCCTGGTTAATGCGGGTGACAATGACGCCACCAATAACAATATGACTATCGTTTATCGCACCCGGGTGATTAACGAGGTGCTGGCCCAGGCCGACAATACGCCGCTGAATAACGGGGTCAGCTTTGCCTATGATCTGGCCGGTGGTATTGCGGCCACCCCGGAAGTCAGTGCAGCGGGTATTACCGTATACCAGCCGGATCTGCAAACCGTCTCCATTACCCAGACCGCCACACCCGCCAATGGGGATGCTGTGCTGGATGCTAATGAGCTGATTAACTACCGGGTGGTCATTACCAATAACGGCACGGCTCCGGCCTATGATGTGGTATTCAGTGATCTGATTCCGGTGGGGCTGCGCAATGGTGCGGCCACTCTGGCTATGAGCGGTATTCCCCAGCTGCTATCCAACGGGCTGCCATTGCCGGCCATATCGCCCATCTATGATCCGGCCACCGGCCTGGCTACCTGGAATCTGGATGTGGCCGGCAGCCCGGATTTATATACCATTCCGCCGGGTGATGCCCTGCAAATCGATTATGTCCTGCAGGCGGATGCGGGGCTGGGTGCCGGCGTCACCATGGCCAATCAGGTACGGGTGGAGCTGTATTATTCGCTGGATAATGAAGCCCTGCCCAGTACCGTGGCGCCGAACCTGCCTGCCGTGACCGGCGTGCGGGAAATCTACGGCCCGGCCAATACGGTCACCCTGGCGCCGCCGCTGACCACGGATCTGCCCAATGCGCTGGATAAGGCCAATCCGCCGGACAGCTCCGGCTCTATTGGCGAGGCTTTCTCCTATGTGGTGACCATCCCCGCCACCCCCATGCCCACGGCGCTCCATGATGTGCGGATTCTGGATGACCTGAATCTGTCGGCGGCGGATCTGGTCTTTGTTAGCGCCAGCAAGCTGTCCGGCAGTCAGAACTTTACTCCGGTCAATGTGGGTGACAGCAAGAATCTGATTATTCAGGATGCGGCCACGGGTGCCGGCATTGAAGTGCCCGCCAATGAACAGGTGCAGATTGCCATTACCGTCATGCTGCGCAACCAGCCCGCCAATGTCAGCGGCCTGCTTTATGCCAATACGGCCAGCTATACCTATAACGCAGTGGACGGGGATGACAGCACCCAGGCGGCCGGCGGCGGTGATACCACCGGCAATATGACCGTGGTGGAACCCACCACCCTGACTCTGGAAAAAGACGGCCCGGCGATTATCCGCTACGGGGTGCCGGAAACCTATACATTGAATGTGCAGAACACGGGCACAGGCACCGCCTGGGATCTGACCATTGTGGATGAAATCGAGAACCCCACACCGGGTGGCATGTGTGAAACAGCGCCCACAAACTTTGTGGCTCAGGTGTATCTGGCCGATGGCACCACGCCGGTCACCGGCGTACTGGAAGAAGGCACAGACTATACGGTGAGCTTTGTGGCATCCGAGCCACGCTGTATTTTAACCATTACCATGCAGTCGGCGGCGGCGCGTATTGCCCCCACCAACCGATTGCTGATTTCATATGATGTCACCCTGGATGTGAACACCCTGAACGCCACGGTGATTCGCAACTTTGCCTATGCCAGCCAGTGGTTCAGCACCGATACCCCGGCCAATGCGGTTGTCGGTGAGGTGCGGGAATACAATGGGGTGCTGACTGATGGCACCGAGCTGGTGCTGGATCATGAGGATGTACATGCGGTCACCGTGGAAGCGCCGGTGCTGGTGATTCAGAAAACCGTGGTGAACCTGAGCACCGCCCAGGATCCGGGGCTGAATGCGGAGCCGGGGGAAAAGCTGCGCTACTCCATTCTGATTCAGAATAATGGCCCGGTCGCTATCCCTGATTTCAGCCTCACCGATGAGGTGGATCGGCTATCCGCCACCGAAATTTTATTTGTGCCCGGCAGTCTGGCACTGGTAACCGTGCCGCCCACAGCCGATGCCACCAATACGGATCCAAACGGTGGTGCCAATGGCACAGGTCTGGTGGATATTCGCAATCTGTCACTGGATGCGGCCGGTGGCGCCAATGACAGCCTGCTGATTGAATTTGATGTGGATCTGGTGCCGGTTATATCCGCCGGTATCTTTGTGTTGAATCAGGCAGAAGTGGAGCTGCCCCTGTTTACCACGCTGCTGTCGGATGATCCCAATGTGGGCGGCCCGGATGATCCCAATGTATTTGGTGATGAAGACCCCACCCAGACCCTGATCGGTGCGGTGCCTGTATTCAAGGTGGAAAAAACCTCTGCTGATCTAACGGGCGATACTGCCCTGCTGGAAGCCGGTGATGTGCTCCGTTACACCATTACCGCCAAAAATATCGGTGTGGAAAATTCCGTGAACACATTGCTGCGGGATCAGATCCCCGCCAATACCACCTATGTGGCCAATAGCACCACCTTGAACGGTGTGCCGGTGGCTG
>JALTRC010000397.1 GCA_026998145.1 Gammaproteobacteria bacterium | reverse complement strand
TTAAAACCCGTAGCAGTTATGGTCTGGCGGTATTAAATGCCCAGTCAAAACTGTTATTCGCCAGCCACCTGTTCGACAATAATCTACAAAAACTACAGCCACAGATCGCCGCCGCCATGACATCCGCCCAGCCTCAGTTAATTAACCTGCAGGCCGATGCCCGGCAACAGGCTATTTACGGTTTTGTTATGCCGGTGTTTCCCATACAAAAGCTTCAGTCCAGCCAGGCTGTCGGCGCCGTTATCGCCATTCTGAATCCATATCACGGCCTGTTTAAGGAGCTGAAAAACCCCCACTTATCCACCCGCTCAGATGAATCACTTCTTATTACCCGGCAGGGCAGACAGCTGGTTTATATCAGCCCGTTAAAGCCACCGGCACAGATTTTCCACAGTATCCCCGCCAATGTGCCTCAACTGGCGACCAGCCAGGCAGCACAACAGCCCGGCTCACTGATTATCCAGCCGGATTATCGGGGTGAAACCGTGCTGGCCATCGCCAGAAAAATCAGCCACACCCCCTGGCTGCTCATTCAGAAGATCGATGCCGCCGAAGCCCTTAAGGAATCGGATGAACACCAGCAGTTCCTGCTCACCACCTTTAGTTTGCTGAGCCTGTTTCTGGCGGTGCTTTTCATTGCTGTCTGGCGGCACAGCAGCAGCCTGCGATTGCAGAAGCTCTCCCGTAAACTGGAGGCTCGCACCACTCTGCTGAATGCCGTATCCGACAATATTAACGAGCATATTTTTCTGCTGGATAAGAATAGTCAGCTGATTTTTGCCAATCATTCTCTGCTCGCCCGCCTTGGCCTGTGTGCCGAAGAAATCGATGGCAAACACATGGGCAGCATTCTGGGAGCCGATGCCGCTAAGCGCCTGCAACAATGCCAGGCCCGTGACAGCGAAGCCGGCTGCATTATGGAGCTGACCCTGGCCGGGCAAACCAGTAGCTATCATGTCTCCGTTATTAAACTGGGCTCCGGGGAATATAAGGATTCCTGCCTGTATGTGCTCCATGACATCAGCCAGATACAGGAAATGCAGCAAAAACGGGATCGTCTGGCGCAGGGTATTATCCGCACTCTGGTTAAGGCCACCGACCTGCACGATCCATTCTGCGCCAATCATTCCGAGCGCACCCGGGAAGTGGCCATTGAAATCGGCCGGGCGCTGGGGCTGGAAGAGCCACGCCTGCAAACACTGGAAATGGCTGCGCTGCTGGCTAATATCGGCAAGTTATTTGTGCCCAGGGAAATTCTCACCAAAATGGAGCCTCTCACGGAGGAGGAGAACCAGCAGCTGCGCAAGCATATAGATTATGCGGTAGATATTCTCCGCCAGCTGGATTTTGAAGGGCCGGTGGTGGACATTATTGCCCAGAAAAATGAACATCTGGATGGCAGCGGCTACCCGGCCGGTCTGAAAGCCGAACAGCTGCTGCTGGAATCCAGAATACTCGCTGTCGCCAATGCCTTTGTCGCCATGAGCAGCTCCCGCGCCTACCGTCCCGGCCGGCCACTAAATGAAGTACTGGAAAGTCTGCTGCAACAGGCCGATACCCAGTATGATCGACACATTATCGCCGCCCTGTTCCATATTGCCGAAAACAAATCCAACTGGGCCAGCTGGCAGTCAATAACAGAAAACTAGCGCAGGCCTTGTGTTTTGCGGCAATCAGCGACATTATTAGGCATTCCGTGCAGGCATAATCATAATAACAAGCGGCCCTGCTAATCAGGCACCTGCCAAATATTAAACACTTTACAATTGGTATAGAAAATTAAAGTTCATGGGGATAAGCACACAGTATGTATGAGTCATTTTACGGGTTAAAGGAAAAGCCCTTCACCCTGCTTCCAGATCCAGATTATCTCTACCTCAGCCCCAAGCACCAGCGCGCACTAACGCTGCTGGAATATGGGCTAATGAACCATGCCGGTTTCAGCGTCATCTGCGGCGATGCAGGTGCCGGTAAAACCACCCTGATTCGCCGCCTGCTGGCTGAAATGGAAGATGACACCAGAGTCGGCCTGATTACCAACACCCACCAGTCATTTGGCAGCCTGCTGAACTGGGTACTGATGGCCTTTGGCCTGGATGCGGAAGATAAAACCCAAACCCAGATGCACCAGATGTTTGTTGAGTTTTTAATTGAGCAATATGCCGGCAACAAACGCACCATTCTGATTGTGGATGAAGCCCAGAACATGGATGTAAATACGCTGGAAGAACTGCGTATGCTGTCCAATATCAATGCGGATAAGGATCAGGTTCTACAGGTTATTCTGGTTGGCCAGCTGGCCCTTAGAGACACCTTGCGCAAACCGGAAATGATGCAGTTTGCTCAGCGCATCGCCGTGGATTACTACCTGGAATCCTTAAGCGAAACAGAAACCGAGCTGTATATTCTGCACCGCCTCAAGGTTGCCGGCGCCGAACGGGTTATATTTACCTCTGAAGCCTGTAGAGCCATCTATCAGTTTAGTGGCGGCACACCCCGTTTAATTAACCTGCTCTGCGATACGGCGCTGGTGTACGGTTTTGCAGAACAGGCCAAACAGATCAGTGCCAGGCTGGTGACTGAAGTGGTATCCGAACAGCACCACAACAGCATTATTCCAACCTTTAATACCGCCTCACTCAACACAAGCGCACGCTCCGAAAAACTGGATAAAGCCCCAAAAACAGACCCTATCGCTGATCTGGCAGAGCGGGCTCAGGAAGCCATAGCAGAAGCCGAGCCTGAAGCTGCGCCCCGGGAGGCCAGACCGGCAGCTTCTGCACCGGAAACAGAGGCGGTCACCCATAGCCAGCAAAATCATGGGGATAATAGCACTGAGCATCAGGGCGGCCATATTGAAGTGGCCATGGAAAGCACCTCTCAACCAGCCCCTGATGCCCAGCCCCAGGCCCCTGACGCTCAGGAAGCCAGCTCTCAGGATACGATAGAGGAGCTGCCATTTGAACAGGTGCTGATGGATGAGGAGCCACCTCAGCCCCCCCCTGAAAAGCCTGACCGTGCAGAATATGAAGATGTCTATCCCATCATTCACGTGGATGAAAAAAACAGCAGTAATAGCAGCCTGGCTATCGGGTTGATTGGCGGCGTACTGATAAGCCTGCTGTTAATCGTAATTATTGGCTACTTCTTTATTGACACCTTAAAACCCCAGCAAACGGGCATAGACACCGCGAGTGCCATGGCCACTCAAAAAGCCGAACTGGAAAAGGCCCGCATGGATGCCATGCAAAAAGAACGTGATGCGGCTTTAGCCATGAGTAAGGCGCTGGAGCGGGAAAGGGATGCGGCCATTGCTGCGGCCAAGGTTCAGGAAGAAATTCGTCAGGCCGAAAAACGTGCGGCCGAGCTGGTTGCAGAGCAAAAACGCAAAACCGAGGTCGCCATGCGTCTGGCACAAAAACGTGCCCGGGAGGCGGAGCAGGCTGCTGCCCGCGCCCGGGAAGCCGATCGCATTGCCCGGGAGAAAATGCAACAGGAGCAACAGCGGCTGGAAGCGATCCGCCTGCAACGTGAACGTGAAAAACTGCGCATCAAGCAGCAGCAATCCGCACTCATCGCCGAACAAAGCCGTAAACAGGCCGCCGCAAAACAACAGTCCCGACTTGTGGCTGAACAGGCTGCCGCAAAAACAGTCAAGCCCCCTGCACCGGCACCTGTGAAACAGCCGGAGGAAAAG
>JALTRC010000396.1 GCA_026998145.1 Gammaproteobacteria bacterium | reverse complement strand
GATGGCCGGCCGGGAAGTGGGTTATAACAAGGACACTGGCTCCAATGCCAGGCAGATTGTGCCGGTAACCGATGTATCAGAATTATTCCGCGGCGATCCGCTGGATATTCTGCTGTATATGAATAACTTCACCCTGATAGAGCCGGGACAATCCACCATTCATGCTGATATGCACATCGAAGATGCTCTGCAACATTTCCGCTTAGGTGAACGGGTAGCCGCCGGCTCCACCCAAACCCACCGGGGCGCCAAAGAAAGCAGCTACTGGGCCAACCCCTTCCCGCTTTTACGGGAAAATGACGGCACGGTTATTCATCCCGAGCTGAATAAAAAATTCACTGAAAATGAAAAAGGCTTTATTGGTGATATGAATATTCTGATTAACCGGGGCGAGCTAAAAGTCGGCGTTGCCCACAGTCAGCTAATGGCCGGTGTATATGAAGGCAATACGGATGAAGATATAAAACGCTGTGGTTTCAGTGACCGGGATAATGTTGAACAGGAAGGCCCAGTACGCCTGGCAGAAGATTTAATTGAGCTGATTAAACAGACTGCCGTTGAAAAACGTCAGAAGCAAAGTGATGCAGATGAAATCAGTGTCACCATTGCGCTGGTTGGGGACAGTCGTACCGGCAAATCAGAAACGGCTGAAAAAATGGAAGGCATTTTGCGCCTGCAGTTAGTTTAAACGCCCGCCTTCCCTGTAAGCTTTCAGGCCGGAATTCAGAGACTTTTAAATAACTGGATCCCGGCCAGAAACATGCCGGGATGACAGATCTTTATTCACTGCCCAGATTTTATTATTCACAGAACAGGCCTTATTCACAATCGAGGCGATATGCTTTTGACTCAGCGCTTAAGGGGCAGTTAAAGGCAATCGAATAAGCCAGTAGCTGTAAATCCATTTCACTGTCTTTATTTCCATACAGACGATCCCCTACTACTGGAAATCCCATGGACGACAAGTGCCGACGAATCTGGTGTTTGCGGCCACTTTCAATAGACACATCCAGAATGGACTGCTGTGCAGATTCATCCACCTGCAATAATGTAAAATGACTCAGCGCTGGTTTATCATCCAACTCAAGATCGCAACTGATTTCCCGGTGTGGAAAAATCCCTTCTACCTTTACCCGATAATGCTTATGTATTTTTCGCTGCTGCAATAATTCGGCAAACTGCGCCGCCACTTTTTTCTGGTGCGCCAGTATCATTAAGCCACTGGCAGCACGATCAAGCCGGTGCACAATATAGGCTGGCCGTTGCGGTTTTAAATGCTGCTCTGCCCAGCGATACAAAGTGCAGTGATCCCCCCATTTTGAGCCCTGTGAATACATACCATAGGGTTTAAACCAGATACTATAAGCCGATTCATCGGCTATCAGTTCCGCCTTCGGGGGCTGCTCATTCATAACATGGGGATCATAATAAAAATGTAGCCGATCATTTTTATGCAGCATTTTTTTGGCTCGCCTGATTCGCTGGGTTGAATGATTTCGACTTAGCCATACAGCGCCTTTTTGCATAATGATTTTAAGCTGTTGTTTTGCCAATCCGGTATCCTGTTGCAAGGCATCGACAGCCGTTATCGGTTCTACAATTTCAATATGCTTTTCAAATTTTTCCATCAGACTCATCCATAAAAAAACCCGGCAAACCGGGTTTTTTAATCAGACAAATGCGACCAGGCATTAGCGCTTCATTGAATCAAAAAATTCATTATTGGTTTTGGTCACCGCCAGTTTTTCCAGCATAAATTCAATCGCTGCCAGCTCATCCATCGGGTGCAGAATCTTACGCAGCAGCCACATTTTTTGCAGCTCATCCGGATCGGTCAGTTTCTCTTCACGACGGGTACCGGAACGATTGATATTAATCGCCGGGTAAATACGTTTTTCCGTAATGCGGCGATCCAGATGGATTTCCATATTACCTGTGCCTTTAAATTCCTCGTAGATAACTTCATCCATTTTAGAGCCCGTATCCACCAGCGCAGTCGCCAGAATGGTAATACTGCCACCTTCTTCGATATTTCGCGCCGCACCAAAGAAACGCTTGGGACGATGCAGAGCATGGGCATCCACACCACCGGTTAATACCTTGCCTGATGAAGGGATGACCGTGTTATAAGCACGTGCCAGGCGGGTAATGGAATCCAGCAAAATCACCACATCTTTTTTATGTTCTGCCAGACGCTTGGCTTTTTCGATGACCATTTCAGCCACCTGCACATGACGGGATGCCGGCTCATCAAAGGTACTGGAAACCACTTCACCGCGAACCATGCGGCGCATTTCCGTGACTTCTTCCGGGCGCTCATCAATTAACAGCACAATCAGATAACACTCCGGATGATTAGCGGCAATGGACTGGGCCAGATTGCTCATCATCATGGTTTTACCGGCCTTGGGTGGCGATACAATCAAACCACGCTGACCTTTACCCAAAGGCGCAACCAGATCAATAATCCGCCCGGTAATATCCTCTGTGCTGCCATTGCCCCGCTCCATAATCATGCGTTCTTCAGGATGCAACGGCGTTAAGTTTTCAAAGGCTATTTTATTCTTGGCATTTTCCGGCGCGTCATAGTTGATGGTATCCACTTTCAGCATGGCAAAATAACGCTCACCGTCTTTAGGCGGGCGAATCTTACCGGCAATGGTATCACCGGTTCTTAAACCAAAACGTCGAATCTGGCTGGGGGAAACATAAATATCGTCAGGGCCGGCAAGGTAGGAGCTGTCTGCCGATCGCAGAAAACCAAAACCATCCTGGAGGATTTCCAGTACGCCATCACCAAAAATATCTTCGCCACTACGGGCATGGGCTTTGAGGATGGCAAAAATAATATCCTGCTTTTTGGCGCGGACTAAATTATCCAATTTCATGGATTTAGCAATTTCAATTAATTCGGCAGGGCTTTTTTGTTTCAGTTCAGTTAGATTCATATCACAGAGAATTTTAGAAGTGGATTAAGGTTCGGAAAGTTTGATTTTTATTAAAAAGATTTTTTAGTAACGTCAGCCTGAATGGCTGGTCATCGTTCGCGGGAAATGCCGTATGAGACGGGAACTCGCTAAGTGGCGGCACTCTAACATGAATTAATCAGGCCGTCCAGTTTTGAACGGCCTGAGTTAATTACAGATTGCTGTCCAGGAATGCTGTCAGCTGTGATTTGGATAAAGCACCCACTTTTGTGGCTTCCACTTCACCGCCTTTAAACAGCATTAATGTTGGAATACCGCGAATACCAAACTTGGGTGGCGTAGATGGATTTTCATCAATGTTCAGCTTGGCCACTTTAACCTTGCCATCATACTCGGAAGCAATTTCTTCAAGAATCGGCGCAATCATCTTGCAGGGGCCACACCAGTCTGCCCAGTAATCAATTAATACAGGAACATCCGATTTCAATACATCGCTTTCAAAACTGTCATCAGTTACATAAACAATGTCACTCACGTTTTTGCCTCCAGGTTTAAGCATAAGCCTGTTCATACCGGTTATTCGTATTGACTAAGTATTTAATAATCTGAATAAAGGGAGCGAAAGAACAGGATGGTTGGTTTTTGACTCGATTAACTACTGCTAAATATATTAGCGATTTTCCGCCATTTGTACAGTCATCAATAGTGTTTTATTCTACTCCACTATGAGCACACATTTAAGCGACCATCGTTTCGACGAATATAAGCTGCCTGATTCATTACTGCAAGGATTGAAACAGGCTAATTTTGAATTCTGCACACCGATTCAGGCTGAAACACTTCCCTACTCACTCCAGGGTGAGGATGTTGCCGGTCAGGCACAAACCGGCACCGGCAAGACCATGGCCTTTTTGATTGCCGTTTACCAGCGCCTGCTGACTCAGCCAGCCTCCGAACACCGCAAGCCCAATCAACCCAGAGCATTAATTATTGCCCCCACCCGAGAACTGGCCATACAGATTCACAAGGATGCAGAATTACTGGGTAAACATGCCGGCCTGAAGCTGGCCCTGGTTTATGGGGGCATTGCCTATGAGAAACAGCGCCAGCAAATTGCCGACGGGGTGGATATTTTAATTGCCACGCCGGGACGCCTGATTGATTACTTTAAGCAGCATGTGTTTAATCTGAAAGAAATTCAGGCGCTGGTGCTGGATGAAGCCGACCGTATGTTCGATCTGGGCTTTATTGATGATATTCGCTATTTGCTACGCCGCTGTCCACCGCCGGACAAACGCCTGAATATGCTGTTTTCCGCCACATTATCCCTGCGGGTGCAGGAGCTGGCCTATGAGCATATGAACAATCCGCACACGGTTAAAATAGAAGCGCAGCAGCCCACGGCGGATAAAATTGAAGAAAGCGTTTACTACCCGGCCAATAATGAAAAAATTCCTCTGCTGCTGGGGCTATTCAAAAAATTCAAACCGGCCCGCAGCATTATTTTCGTCAACACCAAACGGGTGGCCGAAAATGTATATGCCTATCTGCTGGGCAATGGCTATCCTTCGGCGCTGCTATCGGGGGATATTCCCCAGAAAAAACGCCAGAGCCTGCTAAAGAAATTTCAGGACGGTGAATTCAATGTACTGGTCGCCACCGATGTGGCAGCCCGCGGCCTGCACATTGATCATATCAGCCATGTCTTTAACTATGACCTGCCCCAGCAGGCTGAAGATTATGTACACCGTATTGGCCGCACCGCCCGTGCCGGAGCATCCGGTGTTGCCATCAGTTTTGCCTGCGAGGACTACGCCCACTATATGCCGGACATCGAGGCCTATATTGAGCACAGCATCCCCAGCCAACCGGTCAGCAGTGAGTTATTAATCACCCCTGAACCGGCCGCCAGAATCGAGCGACACAGGCCACAAAGACGCAATAATGGGCAACGCCCCCACAAATCTGGCCATGGCCACAAGCATCGCCACCAAGGCTCAAAACAGGGCCATCATTCAAACACCAAAAAACATAAATCCACTTCAAACTAATGCCTGAACTGCTACAGGGCCTGCCGCTGTATCTGTTGCTGGGCGCAGTGGCTGGCCTGCTGGCCGGCCTGCTGGGCGTGGGTGGCGGCCTGATTATTGTGCCGGCTCTGCTGGCTATTTTCAGTAGCCAGTCACTGCCAGCTGAACAGCTAATGCACCTGGCACTGGGCACTTCTTTAGCCAGTATTGTTTTTACTTCCCTTTCATCGGTGTATGCCCATCAGCAACATAAGGCCATTGTCTGGCAGGCCTTCAGGCAACTGACACCGGGCATATTGCTGGGCAGCTATCTGGGCGGCTGGCTGGCGTCTCAACTGAGCAGTGATTTTTTAAGGCCGGTTTTTGCTCTGTTTGAAATCAGCGTGGGGCTTTATATGTTATCCGGCTATCAGATACACAGTCATAAAACCTCAGCGGGCATAGCCGAACAAACTCTGGGAGGCAGTATTATCGGCGCCATCTCGGCAATTGTGGGCATTGGCGGCGGCACCATGACAGTACCTTTTTTACTCTGGCAGGGGCAGAGTATTCACCGGGCCATTGCCACTTCTGCGGCCTGTGGCCTGCCGATTGCAATAGCCGGCAGTTTGTCTTATCTGGTAAATGGCTGGTCGGCTCAAATCCCGGCTGCGGCCGGTTATATTTACCTGCCGGCGCTGCTGGGAATTATTATCAGCAGTATGCTGTTTGCGCCACTGGGGGCACGTCTGGCACACAGACTGCCGGTGTTACAACTAAAAAGAATTTTTGCGCTTTTGCTATTGCTGATTGGACTGCGCTTATTATTTTAGATTTTTTGAGACATCCCTTAAGCTACGTGTCGGTGGCTTAGGCGGCTTTTTCAAACCACTTTTATATCGAGTGGGATATAAAATAGTGGTCATTTTTGCCACCGAATTCACAAA
The DNA here is from genome assembly GCA_026998145.1 of Gammaproteobacteria bacterium. Classification (GTDB taxonomy): domain Bacteria; phylum Pseudomonadota; class Gammaproteobacteria; order SZUA-229; family SZUA-229; genus JALTRC01. The sequence continues at coordinate 4,132 of JALTRC010000396.1, read as the reverse complement.
CAGCTCTCTGGGGAATTTCCTGCAACGCTCGTCCAGCCATTCCTGCACCTTGGGGAAATCCATATCACCCAGAATATCGTAGGTCTCCGGCATAATCACATTAAAGGCTGAAAAATAACCAATCACAAAATCCAGAAAAAAATCCTGCCGGCTTCCCCCGGCCTTGACCGCCTGGGTATATTCGCTACAGCTTCTGGCACCGGCACCATAGGTCGCATAGGCATCTTCAAAATCCCGCGCCTGCACATTAAAAGCTAACAGACATAATATTGTGACTAATACAGATCGCATACATTCATCCTTCAAAACAGGTGCACCAATAATAGACCAGCTACGGCCATATTTGCACAGATGAATAAATAAGACTATTGTCTGATTAAAAAGGAGACCGGGATTATGCGTAAACCTGAAGTTAAAGTGTCCGTTATCAGTGACTATATCTGCCCTTTCTGCTTTATCGGCCACCGGCGGCTGGAATCGCTGCGGGAATACTATGATTTAAAAATTAACTGGTGCTTTGTGGAAATCCACCCAGAAACGCCGGCAGAAGGTCAGTCGGTAAAAATGTTTAATTACAGCGAGGCCCACTGGGATCAGCTGATGACAAACCTGCAACGGCTGGCCGATGAAGAAGGCATCAAGTTCTCACCCCAGACCACAACCACCAATTCCCGCAAGGCCCTGCTACTGGCCGAAGCCAGCAAATCCCTGGGAGCCGATAAATTCTACCCCCTGCACAATCGCCTGTTTGAAGCCTTTTTTATTGACGGCCTGAATATTGGCGATGAAAACGTATTACGGGATATTGCCCGGGAATGCGACATTCCCGGCGATATTATTGAGCAGGCCTGGTCCGATCCCCACAGCCACGGCCCGGCCAATAGCGTACCCGCCCCGCTACTCACCTATTTACAATATGCCGGTGCCATACAGGCCCGTAGCGTGCCCAGCTATATATTTGGCACAGAAATGTTAAGTGGTGCACTGGACAGAAATGCCCTTCATCAGGCAGCCGAAAAATACCTGCAAAACAGAGGTGAAAACTAAAAGCTTTTCAACTAGGCTTGGTGCATTGTTAACTTAAAACCTGCCTGTATTTATGAAATTCCCCGATAGCCAACTATGGAACTACGCAACACAGATTTACCAGATACCGGAGGTTGAAGGCAGCTGTCTGGAATTACAGAATCAGTATGATGCTGACGTCAATATCCTGCTTTACTGCTGCTGGGTCAGTGAACAGAAGCACCGCCTCTCCGGCGAAGATATACAAATCCTGCAAACCACCACCGCCCCCTGGCAAACCATTTTAAAACCATTACGTGATGCCCGTCAGATGATGAAGCAGCATATTATTCTAATTCCCTCCGAGCAGCAGAATCAGACAATCGATAATATGAGTGAAATTGAACTGAATGCGGAACACATGGCCCAGCTGGCACTGGAAGGCTGCCTGGATATAAGCCAGCGTGAAAGGGAAGCCGAAATGTCAGCCGCTGATTGCTGTGCGCAGAATTTATATACCTATCTGCAACAGCTGGAGGGGGTGAAATCCATAAGTGATATTAGCGAGCCGGTTAGCCAGCTGCTTAGCGCTATTTATGAGGATGAAGAGGCCGTGCAAATGGCTTTAATGATGGCGGCTACTGGATAGACAGTAGGGTGGAACAAGCATAGCGGTTCCACCAAAATTTACACTGAAGGTGGAACCGCTATGCTTGTTCCACCCTACAAATGCTTAATCATCCTCACCTAACAGGGCTTCTTTTAATTCTTCTGTTACCGGCTCATCACCCAGCCAGATTTTTAATAATGCCCGGTTAAATTCTGCACCTTTAATTACACCTTTTTCCACTCCCCTGATGGTGACGCGAGTCCCCTTGCCGGGCAAATAATCCAGCTCAACCACATCCCCTGCCTTAAGGCTTTCAAACATCTGATTAAAGCCTTTGATATCTGCTGCCAGTGACTTTTGTTCCGCTTCAGAAAGATTGTCTTCAAAACCTTCATTCCAGCCATCCACCAGTTTTTCCAGCGGCACTTCATCATATAAAAAATGCATCAACATGCGTTTGGGGGCCTTGCTATTAATAATGTCATCGGCTTTATGGGAAGGCTGTGTGACATACAATGCGGCAATATAAATTTTAAAAAAGAACTTATAACGAATGCCGGCACCATTGAGGCTTAATGATTGTTCAACACCGGGGATGCTGATAGTTTGGGGGATAGTGACATCGGCAATTTCTCTGGCCTGGGCAGAGAGACTCAGGCTGAAAAACAGGAAAAAAATCAGTCGATATTTTGTTTTCATTTTTGATCCTTTTTAGTGGCTTGTTAAAACTTGTAACTAATAGTAAAGAACCGCCCCCCAAACAACCACCACATTCAACAGCGCAAACAACACTGCCGCCGAGCCCATATCCTTGGCGCGACCGCACAGCTCATGATGCTCCAGTCCAATGCGATCCACCACTGCCTCAATAGCCGAGTTTAAAATCTCAACAATCAGCACCAGTATGACACTGCCAATCAACAGAGCCAGCTCAATACCACTTTGCGCCATATAAAAAGCCAGCGGAATCAGCACAATGGCCAGCCAGCTTTCCTGCCGGAAGGCTTCTTCGTGCCGGTAGGCGGCGCGGATGCCCTGCCAGGAATACTGCCCTGCCTTGATAATCCGCGTTAAACCTTTATTGCCACTGTATGCCACTATTCTGCCTTCCAGGATAAGTCCAGTTGCCTTGCCGCACGAACTTCATCCAGACGATTTACCGGCATGGTGTAGGGTGCATTATGCAGCATCTCAGGATTTTCTTCCGCCTCCCGCTGAATTTGCACCAGTGCTTCCACAAAGCCATCCAGGGCATCCCTGGCTTCTGACTCGGTTGGCTCAATCAGCAAACATTCAGGCACCAGCAGCGGGAAGTAGGTGGTGGGTGCGTGATAACCCAGATCCAGCAGCCGCTTGGCAAAATCCATGGCGGTGACTTTTAATTCTTTGGCCTGTTTTTTCAGGGTGATAATAAATTCATGGGAAGCATGGCGATCAGGGATAGCCGCCTCAAAGCCCCGCTTTTTCAGCTCAGCCATCATATAGTTGGCATTCAGCGTAGCAAATTCCGCCACCCGCACCATGCCTTCATGGCCCAGCAGGCGCATATACACATAGGCGCGAATCAGCACACCTGCATTTCCCATAAAGGCCGACAGACGCCCGATGCTTTCGGGGCGTTCCTCTTCCGTCAGCCAGCGATAAGTATCACCGTCTCTGGTGACTATCGGCAGGGGCAGATAGGGCTTTAAACGCTCGGCCACACCAATGGCGCCGGAACCGGGGCCGCCGCCCCCATGTGGGGTGGAAAAGGTTTTATGAAGATTTGAGTGGATCACATCAAAGCCCATATCACCGGGACGAATCTTGCCAAGAATGGCGTTCAGATTGGCGCCATCGTAATACAGCAGGCCGCCCGCATCGTGTATCAGTTTGGCAATGGCTTCGATATTGCGCTCGAACACGCCCAGGGTTGAGGGATTGGTGAGCATCAGGCCGGCTGTTTGCGGGCCTACCGCTTCCCGCAGAGCATCCACGTCTACATCCCCGTTATCCAGTGTGGGGATTTCTTTTACACTATAGCCACACATGGTTGCCGTGGCCGGATTGGTGCCGTGGGCCGCGTCCGGCACCAGAATCTCCTTACGCTCGGTATCGCCACGGGCATCGTGATAGGCGCGAATCATGGCCACACCGGCAAACTCACCCTGGGCACCGGCCATGGGGGTTAGGGAAAAACCGGCCATGCCGGTGACATCACAGAGCATTTCCTGCAATTCATACATGCAGGCCATAAAACCCTGGGAATACTTTTCCGGCGCCAGGGGATGGCGGTTTAAAAATCCCGGCAACATGGCCAGTGAGTTACACACCCGGGGGTTGTACTTCATGGTGCAGGAACCCAGCGGGTAAAAATGGGTGTCGATGGAAAAATTCTTTTGCGACAAGGAGGTGTAATGACGCACCGCCTGCAATTCGGAAACCTCCGGCAGAGGTGGCAGCTCGGCGCGTAATAAAGTCTGCGGAATATCCGTTACCGCCGCCTCGATATCCGGCGCCTGTATTTTGGTTTTACGG
>JALTRC010000395.1 GCA_026998145.1 Gammaproteobacteria bacterium | reverse complement strand
CGTTATACAGTTTGAAGTGATCGATATCGATCATAATAATGGTCAGTGGATGCTTCTCACGAATCGAGCGTTTCCATTCTTTTTCCAGCTGCATTTCAAAATAACGGCGATTATGAATCTGTGTGAGGCTATCAATCAGCGTCATATATTCCAGCTTTTCATTGGCCTGCTGCAACTGCTGATTGGTTTCATTTAATGAACTGGCCAGTCGCTCATATTCGTACTGCATTTTCAGACTGTCTGTTAAATTATCTTCCAGTCGGCGCATGGATTTAACGATACCCAGCACATAAAAGGCAAAAATAAACATTAACAGCAATCCGTTTTGCCAGCCTAACTGATAAGACATCCAGATCATATACGGCCATAATGCGGGCACCTGAAAGGCCAGCATAACATTCATATATACGCCAAGCAGAGGAACGGAGGCGGCACTGACCCCCATTAAAATCAGCAACACATACATTTGCATTAACGGGTTTAAGTCAGCCGCAATTAAAAATCCACCTACCCCCCAGCCAACACCAGCCAGCAAGGCCAGCACCAGTAAGCGCTGGTTCCAGGCTTCATAGTCTTCAATTTCAAAATCCAGCGAAGAAAAGCAGCGGCTCGCCCAGGCGCGGAAAATAATATAGGCAGAAAAACACAGCCACCAGATAATGCCCGTATAGAAATTACCTGAGTCCTTGGCCAGGTATAGAAACAGAGCTGATACCATCAGAGACAGCATCCAGCTTTGCCGATGGTTTTGCAATAAAATGCGGATTTTGTGCTGATTTAACCAGCGCCTTGCTTCGTAGCTATCCAGCTCCGCAGATTGTTGACCGTTTTGTTCACTCACTTGCTATTCCTTTACCGGCCCGTGCCACACTCCACACATCGATACGTTCAACACCCTGTTGTACGAGAATCTCAGCCAGTGCTTCCACTGTTGAACCAGTGGTTATTACATCATCCAGCACAATAACATGCCGGTATTTTTTATGGCTGCCATTATAACGAAAAGCGCCACGAATGTTACGCCTGCGTGAACGAGCCGTTTTACCGGTTTGCGCCGGCGTATTAACAAGCCGCTGGCAACACTCATTATCCACCGGTATGGATGATAAACGGCTGAGTTCACGGGCAATTTCCATCGACTGATTAAAACCCCGCTGCTTTAAACGCCGGGGATGCAGAGGCACGGGAATAATACAGTCAGCCGTCTTAAGTACATTTTTATGCTGCCACATCTGCTCTGCCAGCAGGTGGGCAAAATACAGCTGATGATTAAATTTAAGCTGCTGAATCATCCACTCCAGCGGCTGGGCATAAATAAAAGGGCTGAAGATTTTATGGAACGGGGGCGGATTTTGCAGACAGTCACTACAAATATAATCCTCCGTTCCCGTTTCCATAGGCAGAGCGCAAATTTTACAGCACTGGCTATTTAAGGGCAGATCAGCAGCGCAGGCCCGGCACAATCCAGCTCCTGTGGTGGCCATACCACATAGACAACAATGGGGCGGGTAGAAATAATCCATGGTTTTAGACAACATCAGCTTTCCCTGCAGATAGTCCTGAAAAACGGTATTATTACGCCCTGTTTTGAATAACCGCAAGAATTTCTTATGAGCAATGCCACCCTTCGCCACGACTGGTCACTGGATGAAATCAGCCAGCTGTTTCAGCTACCGTTTAATGATCTGTTGTTTCAGGCCCACTCGATTCACCGCCAGCACTTTGATCCCAATGAAGTGCAGATTAGCTCTTTGCTGAGCATCAAAACCGGCGCCTGCTCCGAAGACTGCGGCTATTGCTCGCAAAGTGCCAAACATAATACAGAGCTGGAACGGGAACGTTTATTACCACTGGAAGAAGTCATCAGCAAGGCCAGAATCGCCAAAGATAATGGCAGCACCCGTTTTTGCATGGGCGCCGCCTGGCGCAATCCCACTGACAAAAACCTGGATAAAGTCATTGATATGATCACAGCCATCAAGGATCTGGGCATGGAAACCTGCGTCACTTTAGGTATGCTCACCGAGCAGCAGACCCGGCGACTCAAACAGGCGGGGCTGGATTATTACAATCACAATCTGGATACCTCGCCGGAATTTTACGGTGAAGTGATTACCACTCGCACTTTTCAGGATCGCCTCGATACATTAGAGCATGTGCGCCAGCAGGGCATCAATGTATGCAGTGGCGGCATTCTGGGCATGGGAGAAACCGCAACCGATCGTGCCTCCATGATGCAGCAGCTGGCCAATATGCCCCAGCATCCACAAAGTGTACCCATCAATATGCTGGTGCAGATCGAAGGCACCCCTTTATATGGGGCCGATAAAATTGATGCCATTGAGTTTGTGCGCTCCATTGCCGTGGCCAGAATTTTAATGCCCGAATCCCATGTGCGATTATCCGCAGGCCGCCATGAAATGTCCGATGAAATGCAGGCCCTGTGTTTCTTTGCCGGCGCCAATTCAATTTTTTATGGTGAAAAATTACTCACCACCGATAACTGCAAAACCAATCATGACCTGCAGTTATTTGATCGCCTGGGCATTCAACCATCCCGAATTGATGAGCAGGCAAAACAGGCAAGCGCCTAGCTCCCCTCTTTGCAAAAGAGGGGCCGGGGAGAGATTGCCTTTAAGAGCCGGTGAACCATGAAAAACCTGCAACAGCAACTTGAAGCGCGAAAAAAAGACGGCCTCTACCGTTCCCGGCGCATCAGCGATTCACCCCAGGGCGTAGAAGCCATTATCGATGGCCGGCCGGTGATTAATTTTTGCAGCAATGACTACCTGGGCCTGGCCAATCATCCTGACATCAAACAGGCCCTGATTCAGGGCGCAAAAACCTACGGCACCGGCAGCGGCTCAGCCCATCTGGTGAATGGCCATAGCCGCGCCCATCATCAACTGGAAGAAGAACTGGCCGAGTTTACCGGCTATCCCCGTGCACTATTATTTTCCACCGGCTATATGGCCAATCTGGGTATTGCCCAGGCGCTTTGTGGCCGCGGTGACAGAATTTTTGAAGACCGTTTGAATCATGCTTCCATGCTGGACGCCGCCCTGCTTTGCGGCGCACGTTTACAACGCTATGCCCATGGAGATGTCAGCGATCTGACAAACAAACTTCAACAAAAAACGGATATTGAAAAACTGGTGATGACTGATGGGGTTTTCAGTATGGATGGTGACCTGGCCCCTCTGCCCCAGTTAGCAAAAACCTGCCAGCAGCAGGATAGCTGGTTAATGGTTGATGATGCCCATGGCATAGGTGTACTGGGAGAGAATGGCCGCGGCTGTATTGAACATTTTAATTTATCACCCCAACAGCTTCCCATCCTCATGGGCACACTGGGTAAAGCCTTTGGCACATCCGGCGCCTTTGTAGCAGGATCAGAAGAGCTGATTGAAACCCTGATTCAATTTGCCCGCACCTATGTGTATACCACTGCCAGTTCACCGGCCATGGCAGAAGCCAGCCGATGCAGTTTAAAAATACTTCAGTCGGCAAATGAGTCTCGGGAATATTTACAGCAGCTTATTCAATATTTTAGAAACAGCGCCGAACAGCTAGGGCTGGATTTAATCAACTCGCCAACGGCAATCCAGCCCATTATGATAGGTGACACAGACAGGGCATCAAAGATAAGTCAGGCATTATTTGAGCAGGGTTTTCTGGTAACCGCGATTCGGCCACCGA
>JALTRC010000394.1 GCA_026998145.1 Gammaproteobacteria bacterium | reverse complement strand
AAATTGATCATCGCCAGGACATATCTGATTTTTTAGTTCTTCCCACAGTTTTGGTTGGTTTCTACTCTGAGAAACAAATGCGCGATACCGTTTCATGGCTGCTTGTTTTTTTCGTAAAAACGAGGACAGAATCCAATCTGTCATTAGCCATGGATGAGCTTCTGATAAACCCGCTGTTACTCGATAGCTATTCCACGCCCAATCTTTTGCACTTCTTACCATCCAGGCGCGTACCAGATTTAAAACAATATAACGAGCGAGTTCCAGTAGATAACTTTCTTTCTGCACAAGAATCGATTTATATCTTCCCTGAAAAACATGACCTACCCTTTTGTGCTAACGATTATATCGCTGTGTATAAACAACATTTAAGTGCCTCATCCCTTTGCCCAAATTCCCCTCTGGTATTTCGATTAGCAAATGATAGTGATTGCTCATCAGGCAATAGCATGAATTGACCAATTGAAACGCTCAACCACTTCAGCCAGCACCTCAAAATAAATTTCTCGATCATTATCATTGGTATATATCATCCTGCCCGTCAACCCAAGATGTGACATGATAGAGCGCAAATTATTCGATTGTTGCACTTCGTGCTTGAACTCAGACACCCGCAAATTCTATTCTTAGTGCTTTTGCCATAGGTTCAAGTTAACTTGGCGGACAGGCAAAAAGCAAGACCTGACCCCAGAACACCTTCAGAACACCTTAATAAATCACGCCAGCTATTTGTTAATGATTGCCCGCTCATTTTTTCTCACTTGGTAATTGTTATGAGATGCTGGAGTCTGTGGCTCCACTACCTGAAATACCCGACAAGTACAAGGGATGTACATTTCGTTAGCTTTTATAATCATCGCCTTTTCTGGTTGATCCATATATCAGAAAAATCCTCCTAAAGGGAAAAGAAAAGAATTTTTCTGAACTGCATCTCAATATCCGAAACACATAAAAATATAATAACAATTCTCAATAATCGCCAGAAGCATTAAGGACATGAAATGTTAAAGCGCTTCTCCATAATATCAGCCCTTCTTCTTTTAAGCGCCTGCGGCGCAAGCGAAGATGGAAGAAATTCAAATAGTGCATCAAACAACACATCAAAAGGAATGGAGCGCATACTAACCGTTTCAGGGAATGATGCCGATTCTTTTGGCGGAAAACTCGTGCTCACAGAAGTTGCTTATTTTAGCGATTACCGATCATCAGGTAAAACAGTTATTGCAACAACAGATAAGCTCCTGGATAGTGTTCTAGGTTATAACGGAGGCAATTCCAATTTGCCTTTTTCAGATGCGACCCGTATTGTTTTTATTGTTACGCCCTTTTTAATTTCCATGCGTATTGGTATTGCTGACAAGTCCTGGTTTTATAATCTGGCATGTGAAGATGAAAATTTTTCAATAGCAGATTGTACAGAAATTGATTTTGATTCAACAAATCGCAGCATCACCTTTACCAATACGGTAGCAGAATTTGATCCTGATGATATTGAAAGCGCATCGACCGGCGACTTGACGATCAATGGAACCATTACCTGGATTGAAGGGGATGAGCAATAAATATAAAACCAATTCCTGGCTAACTCAAAACAACACTGCGGAGGGATACTGATGAAAAGTGTAATGGACACAAGCAAATATTTGTTTTGTTTAATGTTTTTACTGTTTCTCACAACCGGCACTCTGACCGGCTGTAGCAAGAAAGAAAACAGTACCGATAACACCACCTATTACCGTGATGCCGATGGTGATGGTTATGGCGACCCAGCCGATTCCCAAACGGACGCCACCCAACCGGATGGCTATGTCACCAATAATAATGACTGTGATGATACCAATGTAGATATCAATCCGGCGGCTACGGAAATGAATGATGGGGTGGACAATAACTGTAATGGTCAGGTGGATGAGACTGTGACTAGCGTCCAGGCACCGAATCTTAATCTTGCCTACCAACAAACCAAATTATTCCGCTTTAGCTGGACTGATGTAGAAGGTGAAACCGAATACCGGCTGTTCGAAAACCCTGATGGCTCTTCCGGCTTCAACCAGATTGCAACAATTTCTGCAAATACTACCAGCTATAACCTCTCGATATTTTTACCCTCACGCCTCAATGCTCGCTATATGCTCCAGGCATGTAACAGCGATGGCTGCACCGATTCCAATGAAGTAACGGTAGACGTGCCTGCCATAACCGCCGCTATCGGTTACATCAAGGCTTCCAACAACGATGCCAGTGACCTATTCGCTGCGCACATAGCCCTCTCTGCAGACGGTCGTACCCTGGCTGTAGGAGCAACCGGGGAAGACAGTAGTGGTAATAATGAAACCGATGATTCCACTCCGAATGCTGGCGCAGTTTATATTTACACCCTCGATGATAACAACTGGAGCCAGCAAGCCTACCTCAAGGCATCCAATGCTGATACGGGTGACTGGTTCGGCATTGCCGTGTCCCTGTCTGCCAATGGCAGTATTCTTGCCGTGGGCGCCTCTGAGGAGGACAGTAATGGCAGTGATGCCGGTGACAACTCGGCCCCAGATGCCGGGGCGGTTTATATCTACACACGCAACGGCGACAGTTGGAACCAGCAGGCCTACCTCAAGGCTGCCGATGCTGCCAATGGAGACAGGTTTGGCAGATCTGTGGCTCTGTCTGCCGATGGTGCTACCCTGGCCGTGGGAGCAAGCTATAAAAATACCTATGGTGGCGCCGTATATATATACACACGCGACACCGGCCCCATATTGACACTGGGCAATAGCAATACCCCCAACGAAGACAGCGGCCCCTGGAGCCAGCAAGGCTATCTCGAAGCCAAGGACATCAGTGATTCTTTTGGCGAATCACTGGCTCTCTCCGCCGATGGCAATCTTCTGGCCGTAGGAGCGAGCGGTGAAGACAGCAATGCAACTGGGGTATTCATACAGCCAAGCCAGCAAATCGACACTGCCATAAACAATAATGATGCATCTAATGCCGGCGCAGTCTATCTCTTCCGCCGCAGTGATGATGCCTGGTATATGGTGAATTATATCAAGGCTTCCAACACGGATATCGATGACGATTTTGGTCGAGCCATAGCCTTGTCTGCAGACGGTAATACGCTAGCCATAGGAGCTCCATCTGAAGACAGTATGGCTACCGGCATCAATGGTAACCAGGCGTCTAATTTTTATGAGAATGCTGGCGCAGTGTATCTATACCGCTACTATGGTGGAGGGAGATGGGAACAGAAGGCCTATATCAAGGCATCGAATACCAGTAGCAACAACTTTTTCGGAACTACTGTGAGTCTTTCCGCTGATGGTAATACCCTGGCTGTTGGAGCTAGTGGGGAAACCAGCAGTGCCAATGGAATCAATGGTGATGCCTCAAACAACAGTAGTAATAACGCCGGTGCAGTCTATCTTTACCGTTACGACAATGAGGCCTGGAAGCAACAGGCCTATATCAAAGCCCCGAATACTGATTCCAATGATAATTTCGCCACCGTGGCACTGTCCGACAACGCCGACACCCTGGCCGTGGGGGCTTACGGGGAAGACAGCAGTGCCACCGACATCAATGGCGACCAGAGCGACAATTCAGCCCCCGATGCCGGCGCGGTTTACCTCTATTAAAAACACTGGCAGGCAACAGACCAGACCCAGGGGGAAGTCATCATGCTTCCCCCTGGCCGCATGATTTACCCTTGC
>JALTRC010000393.1 GCA_026998145.1 Gammaproteobacteria bacterium | reverse complement strand
GATGAAATTCAAACCGGCATAGGCCGCACGGGTCAGTGGTTTGCTTTCCAGCACGCCGACATTACGCCGGATGTGATGACCCTGGCCAAGGCGCTGGGCAATGGTGTGCCCATTGGTGCCTGTGTGGCCAAGGGTAAGGCGGCGGATTTGTTTCAGCCCGGCCATCACGGCTCCACCTTCGGGGGCAATCCACTGGCCTGCGCGGCGGCCAATGCAGTGATCGACACCATAGAAAACGAGCAGCTTGTCAGCCGCGCCGCCGAGCTGGGCAGCAAACTGGCGGAAGGCTTTATTTACCAGCTTGGGGATCTTCCCGGCGTTAAGGAAATTCGCGGCTTTGGCATGATGATTGGCATTGAGCTGGAGCAGGATTGCGGCGAGCTGGTGCAACAGGCCCTGGAGCAGGGGCTGCTCATTAACGTCACAGCCGGCAATGTGGTTCGCCTGCTGCCACCTTTTGTTTTAACCGATGACCAGCTCGAACAGATTATCGACACGGTCAGTACGCTGGTTAAAGACTTTCTATCATAATTTTTCCGGAGACGCCCATGGCGACACGGCACTTTTTAAGTTTACTCGATCTATCCCCCGATGAATTCAGGCAACTGCTGGCAAGAGCCAGCGAGCTGAAAAAAATGCAACATGCAGGCGAGCCCCATGCCACCTTGCAGGGCAAGGTGCTGGCCATGGTGTTTGAAAAATCCTCCACCCGCACCCGGGTTTCCTTTGAAGCGGGCATGTTCCAGCTGGGCGGTCACGCCATGTTTTTATCCCCCCGGGACACCCAGCTGGGTCGCGGCGAGCCGATTGAAGACACCGCCCGGGTACTGTCATCCATGGTGGATGCCATTATGGTGCGCACCTTCGAGCATGAAAAAATTGAAAAGCTGGCCGAGTATTCATCTGTGCCGGTTATCAATGGGCTTACCGACTGGCTGCACCCCTGCCAGCTGCTGGCGGATATGCAAACCTGGCAGGAGCACCGTGGGGACATGCAGGGTAAAACCGCAACCTATGTGGGTGATGGCAATAATATGTGCCACTCCTATATCAATGCCGCCCGCCAGCTGGACTTTAAACTGAATATTGCCTGCCCGCCCGGTTATGACCCGGACATGAAGCTGGTTGAAGCTGCCGGTGAGCGGATCAATATTTTCCGCAATCCCAAAGAAGCCTGTCAGGGCAGCGATCTGGTGGTGACGGATGTCTGGGCCAGCATGGGCCAGGAAGAAGAACAGAAAATCCGCGAGCGGGCCTTTGCGGATTTTCAGGTCACAGAAGAAATGATGCAGCAGGCCAATGATGACGCATTATTTATGCACTGCCTACCGGCCCATCGTGAGGAAGAAGTCAGCACAGAAGTGATCGACGGCCCCCGGAGCGTGGTCTGGGATGAGGCAGAAAATCGCCTCCATGCGCAAAAGGCCCTGCTGGAATTTTTGCTGGCCTGAGTGTTGGTCGCGGCGGCTCCCCCTATCCGCCGCTTCAGGAGTCGCATACAATAAGCACGCCCATCAACTTCTTTTGCCGGGATTCAAGCACCCCATGAAAGCCATTACCGGATGCATATTGCTGCTTTGGCTATCCGCCGTTCAGGGCAATGAATCCCCACAAAATCTCTGCCCGGACAACAGCCCTTTTCTAACGGATTTTGTGCCTGCCAAAGCCTTTCCGGCTGACAAGCAGGATGAAACCCGTATTGGCGCCCTGCGCATACAGAACAGCGGCAATAATATCAGCATCTTTGATGGGGATGTGCTGATTGAACAGCATAATTTTGTGCTACAGGCAGACAAAATTATTTACGATCAGAACAAACAGCGGCTGGATATTAGCGGCGATATTCGTATCAATACCCCCGAATTGCAGATACAGTCGGACAGCGGCTGGTTTAATTTAAACAATAAAAACGGTGATTTTTTAAACAATGATTATTTCCTGCCCACAGCAAGTTTTCAGGGGCATACACAGGAACTCGCATTACAGTCGCAACAACACACCTTATTAATGGACACCCGTTTTTCCAGTTGCCCGGTGACTAAACAGGACTGGTATTTATCCATGGGCAAACTGGATTTAAACCATCAAAGTCAGACCGGCACCGCTTCAAATGCCAGCCTGTGGTTTAAGGGTGTGCCGATTTTTTACTGGCCCTGGCTGACTTTTCCCATTGGGGATGAACGCCGCTCGGGATTTTTAATGCCCAGCGTAGGTGACTCCAGCTCACGGGGCACCGAGCTGGTAGTGCCCTGGTACTGGAATATTGCCCCTAATCAGGATGCCCTGTTTACCCCCCGTTATATGAGTAAGCGGGGGTCACAACTGGGCACCTTATATCGCTATCTGAGCCACAGTAGCCAGGCGGAACTCAATGGGGAGTTTTTACCATCTGACAAACAAACCAAAACAGATCGTTACTCCCTTAAACTCAAACAGCAAACACAACTCACTGACAGCAGCCGCTTTGAACTTCTATTTAACGAGCTGTCAGACAATGCGTATTTTAAAGATCTGGGCAATAGCATTTACAGTAAAAACACCATCAATATTGAGCGCAAGGCCAGCCTGATTCACAACACATCCGTATGGAACAGCAGCCTTACCGTGCAGGCATTTAAAACCGTAGATGACAGCATCAATATTGATAACCGGCCATACCGGCGCCTGCCGCAAATACAGATTAATGGCCGTGACCGTTTTAATTATCACTCCGATTTAAACTGGTCGCTGGATACGGAATGGGTGCGCTTTACCCATGAAAGCCCCAATAAAGTGACCGGTGAGCGGATGGATATATACCCCAAAATATCCTGGCCCGTAAGCGGTGATAGCTGGTTTGTCACGGCCAGCAGCGGCTATCGCATTAGCCGTTACGATGTAAATGATACTAATGGCCAGCCACTACAACTGGATACCCGCAAACTAAGCATCAGCAGCCTGGACGCCGGGCTGTTTTTTGAACGTAATATGGATAACAAGCGCCTGATTCAAACCCTGGAACCCCGGCTGTTTTATTTACATATCCCCTTTGAAGATCAATCCGCCCTGCCATTATTTGATACCAAAAATATCAGCGATTTTTCTTTTGCTCAGTTATTTCGGGAAAACCGCTTTAATGGCATTGATCGCATCGGCGATGCTAATCAGCTGACCATTGCCCTCAGCAGCCGCTTTATTAATATTGAACAGGGCAGGGAAATTGCCAGTATTCAGCTGGGGCAGATTTTTTATAATACCGCACCTAAACTTTCCCTGAGCGGCCTTAACACAATAAGCGAAAGCCGCTCAGATGTTATTGCCGAGGCCCGCAGCACATTAAATAACTGGCGGGCCAGCGCCACCTTGCAGTGGAATCCACAATCACGTCAAACCGATAAACGCCTGTTTCAGCTTAGTTACGCAAAAGATAATCAGAATATTTTTAATCTGGGCTATCGCTTCCGCCGCAACCCTGCTAACGAAACCCTGAATCTGGAGCAATCGGATATTTCCTGGCGCTGGCCCATTGGCAATAGATATGCATTGCTGGCACGCTGGAATTATTCACTCACCGATCAGCGAGACATAGACACCATCTTCGGCCTGGAATATGAATCCTGCTGCTGGTCATTGCGTTTGATTACCCAGTCTTATTTAAACGACACGGTGAATAATCTATACGATAACAGTATTCGCATACAGTTAAACTTCAAAGGCTTTGGCAGCAT
>JALTRC010000392.1 GCA_026998145.1 Gammaproteobacteria bacterium | reverse complement strand
CTCCCCAATACCCCAAGTCACTGAAATTCCTCTAAATAAAAATCTGGTACGGTTAATGCAGTTACCTTTGACAAGTGAATAAAGGTGACACAAATCCGTCATGAACCCGAGTATTGCCCAGCCAGTCAGTGCGCCTGATCTTATGGATCAGCAGAGTCCTCAGCAGTTGCTGGAGGCCTTTGAACAGTTTGGACGCCTGTCAGAGCAGCTTCAGCAGTCCTATCAGGAACTGGATGAGCGGGCAGCGGCTCTGACCCGGGAGCTGGCTGCAGCCAAGGATGAGCGTTTAAAGCAGCTGGCGGAAAAGGAAAAGCTGGCGGATCGGCTGGAAAAGCTGCTGACTGCCTTGCCCGCAGGCGTCGTGGTCATTGATGAGACAGGGCAGATTAAAAGCGCCAATAAAGCGGCGGAAGAATTTCTGGAGCAGTCGCTGGCAGGTAAAAACTGGCATCACGTCATGAAGCTGGCGGTGCAGTCCAGCCATCAGCCGGATATTACCTTAAAGAATGGCCGCATTCTGAATCTCACCCAAACCTGTCTGGATTCCGATGAAGGGGAGATGATTTTAATTAATGATGTGAGTCAGCAGCGCATGTTGCAAACCATGGCAGCCCGTCAAAACCGGCTGGCGGCGATGGGGGAAATGGCCGCCGGTCTGGCCCATCAGTTACGCACCCCTTTATCCTCGGCGGTACTCTATGCCTCTCATATTGGTCAGCCCCGCATCAATACGGCGCTCCAGCAAAAAGCCGGGGAAAAAATCCGCACCAGTTTGCGCTATCTGGAAAAACTCATTAACGACATGCTGATGTATGCCAAGGGCGGCGAGTTCGGTGATGCCAGTTTTAATGTGAATCAACTGCTGGTGTCGTTTAAATCCCGTATGGAAGCTCGTCTGCTGCAACATAATGTATGCCTGACGATTGATTCTCAGGTGGGGGATTGTCAGCTCAAGGGAAGTCAGGATGCGCTGGTCAGTGTGTTGTGCAATCTGGCAGAAAATGCCATGGAAGCCTGTGAGCAAAACTGCCGCATTGAATTGAATGCATATTTGAAAGACGAGCACCTGATTCTGGCCATGCACGACAATGGCCCCGGCCTGAGTGAAGAACAACAGTTACATATCTTTGAGCCGTTTTACAGTGAGCGCCAGGGTGGCACCGGCCTGGGGCTTGCGGTTGCCCAGTCCATTGCCCAGGCCCATAAGGGGGATCTGCTGGTGAAGTCACGGCCGGGTGAAGGCTGTACATTCTTTTTGTGTTTATCTCTGGAGCAGGGGGATCAGTTTCTACCCAGCGGCCAGTCACCTTTTCAGAATAAAAAATCATCACAGCTTGAGGAGCATGTATGAAGCAGGCTGATATTTTAATTGTTGAAGACGATCAGAATCTGCGTGATGCCATTTGCACCACGCTGGAGCTATCCGGTTTTCAGGTGGTGCAGGCCGAAAATGGCCAGGCCGCCATTGCCCGAATGCAGGAATATGAGCTGAAAATGGTGCTGACCGATGTGCAGATGCAGCCTATGGATGGCATGGATTTATTACGTCATATTCGTCAGCAGGATACACAGCTACCGGTAGTGGTTATGACCGCTTACGGCACGATTGAAAAAGCCGTGGAAGCCATGCGTGCCGGTGCTTCGGATTATCTGGTAAAACCCTTTGAAGCAGATGATTTAAACCAGATTGCCAATCGTTTTATTCGCGCCGATGGAGCCGAAAACGATGCTGATATTTTACTGGCCAGCGATGAAAAAATGCAGTCACTCAAGCAGCTGGCCAGCCGGGTGGCACAAAGTGATGCCACGGTTTTACTGTGCGGTGAAAGTGGTGTGGGTAAGGAAGTCTTTGCCCAGTATATCCACCAGCAATCCCCCCGTTCCAATGCGCCTTTTGTGGCCATTAACTGCGCCGCCATTCCGGAGAATATGCTGGAATCGGTTTTATTCGGTTATGAAAAAGGCGCATTCACCGGCGCGGTTGCCGCCCACGCCGGTAAATTTGAACAGGCCCAGAAAGGCACCTTGTTACTGGATGAAATTTCCGAAATGGATGTGGCATTACAGGCCAAATTATTGCGCGTATTACAGGAAAAAGAAGTGGAACGTCTGGGCGGTAAAAAAACTATCCCTCTGGATGTTCGCATACTGGCCACCACCAACCGGAATTTACGGGATGAAGTGTCCGCCGGACGTTTCCGTGAAGATTTATATTACCGCCTCAGTGTTTTCCCAATCGTGATTCCCCCCCTGCGTGAGCGCATGGCCGACATTATTCCCATTGCCCGAATGCTGTTAAAAAAATATCAGGGCAGCAATGAAAATATTGAATTTACCCCGCAGGCACAACAGAAACTGGTCAGCCATAACTGGCCGGGTAATGTGCGTGAGCTGGATAATGTTATGCAGCGGGCAATGATTTTAAAACAGCATGGTGAAATCAACGGGGATGCCATTCATTTTGAAAATATGGCAGCAGCCGAATCCCCTGTGCCTGAAACCCAAACCCCTGATCCGGATTCGGTGCTGGTAAGTGATTTAAAAGATCGTGAACAGCAGCTGATCCTGGAAGCCCTGCGGGCCGGAAAAGGCAGCCGAAAATATGCGGCGGAAAGGCTGGGTATTAGCCCCCGGACATTGCGTTATAAGCTGGCGCGTATGCGGGATGCGGGGATAGCAGTGTAGTTAAAAGTTATAAGTTGCAAGTTATAAGGCAATGAGGTTTTTGTTATGAGTGAAATGAATGTACAGGCCCTGCTCGCCCAGATGCGAGCCATGGAAGCACAGGCAGCAGCCAAACCTGCATCAGCGGGTGTGGAAAATACCTCGCAGAATGCACAGGTGGATTTTTCCAGTGTACTCAAAAATTCCATTGATGCGGTGAATGAAACCTCCATGGAGGCGGGAAAATTAGCGGATGCCTTTGAGAAAGGTGACAGTCGTGTAAGCCTGGCTCAACTTATGATCTCCATGGAAAAAGCCAGCGTTTCCATGCAGGCCATGACCCAGGTGAGAAATAAATTATTAACCGCGTATCAGGACATTATGAATATGCCAGTGTAAATTTTAACATTTGGTCGGCGCTGATGAGTTTCTTATTTGTCATTCCCGCGAAGGCGGGAATCCACTGCCGGAATAACGAATTTATCAGACCTTATTTCAGTAATAAATTTAAAGCAGAAAAGGCACTGTTATGACATTAAAACAGGATTTTTTAAAAGCCATTGCGGAAGGTGAATTAGGTACACAGGATGATTTTGGTGTGACGGTCAGTTTGCGTGAATTCCGTCAGTATTTTAAGCATATTGAATCCGGCTACCTGACATCTTTTTTACCCGCATCGGTGATTGAAGAAGGCCAGTGCAGTGCCAGCCATACCCGTTTTCTGTTTCGTATTAAAAAAGGTCTTTACCGGGTGCACCCGGATGCGCTGGATGAATATTGTTTGTTGAGTGGTCATAAAGCATCGGCTTCCTGGCAACAGCAGGCACCCCGTAAAGCGGTTGATTTTTTATCCTTAAAATTTTAAGGAAACTAGAGGTTTAATTTCATGGCTGAAGATGTCGTTACCTTAGCCCAGCCCCAGGCTCCATCCACTTCCATTCCCATACCTCGACTGATTGGTATGATTATGAGTATTGCCGCCACCATTGCCATTAGTGTGGGGGTTTATATGTGGGCGTCTGCACCCAGTTACACCGCTTTGTATAACGG
>JALTRC010000391.1 GCA_026998145.1 Gammaproteobacteria bacterium | reverse complement strand
TTGGTTGCTTCCATTGCCGTATTAAAGCCACCCCAGAAAATAATGCCGGCCACAAAGCCCCCGAATAAAAGAGTGCCTAATGCGGCCTTGCTGGGCTTCTTAAGTTTTTCGATTAACGATTTAATGCTCATTGCTCGTCTCGCTTTTATTTTACTTATCGATGGATAGCTTTAACTGCATGAAATTCATTTTCTACCAGTGGTGTTGCTTCAGTCTGGCGAACATGACATTGGGTGCAGAAATAGCGGCGCGGCGATATATTGGATAAATCCTGACCATCACGGCCCTTAAAGTGGGTGAGCGAAATCTTCGTGGCACCGGACTGTTTATAATTTGCCCAGCTATGGCAGGTCAGGCATTTATTAAACTTAAGATTAATTTTATAGCCTTTTATCTTGTGCGGAATCAAGGGTGGCTGCTGCACATAGTTGCGGGGAATCGGATCACGATCACGAATGTTTTTCTTAACCACGGCTCTGTCAGACTCGGCGGCTATATCCTTATCACCACGCAGTGATTTAACTTCTGCTGCATACAGGCTGCTGCTGAGTAGCAGGCCGATTAATGTCAGTACAGTTCCTGTTCTAATTGACTTTTTCATGAGCTGACCTCTTTTTGATGTGAATTATGAGTTGTGGGCAGCTTATGGAAACGGCTGCCCATTGAAAAAACATCCTGTGCACAAATATCGATACAGCGACCACAATTTGTGCAGCTTTCGGAAAATATAACAGTGCTGGTTTCAGTGCTGCCTTTCAGAGCAGGGCGAATCACCTGAGGCTCCGGGCAAATAGTGAAGCACTCCATACAGTCATTACATTGCTCCCGCTTATCTGCATTAACACGCAGCAGACTGAAATGGTTTAATAAACTGTAAAATGCACCCATGGGGCATAAATGGCCACACCATGCGCGGCGGCTAACCAGGGCATCCAGTAAAAAGATTGCACTCACCACCAGCCAGGCCATGGCAGAACCAAAAATAATAGAGCGACTTAACAGGGTAACCGGGTTTACCAGCTCCCATACAATAGTGCCGGTAAGTAGTGGCAGCAGCAGGCTAAATGCCAGCAGACCATAACGATTGCGGGATGATATATGCAAGGCGGTTTTAATGGAGAGTTTATTACGCAGCCACTCTGCTGTATCGGTAATGATATTTACCGGGCAAACCCAGGAACAATACACCCTGCCACCCACCGTAAAATAAAACAATGCAACAATAGCCGCACCGATTAATGCATTGGCTTCAATATGTTTTGAGGCCAGAACGGACTGACTTAATACAAAGGGGTCGCTAAGGGGAACGCTATCCAGTACCACACTGGAAATCATACTACCTTTGATAATATTAATATCCGGCGACAGGCTGATTAAAAACAGGGCAATAATCGTAAACTGGCTAAAGCGTCTGAGCAGTAACCATTTATAGGATCTAAACCAGCCTTTGGTTTGTATGGCATCCTGACCGAGGCGTTTAAATTCAGTCACTGGACGACTCCTTTAACAGCTTGCTGTTATTGAGCTGTTGCAGGGGATTGCGGGAAAAAGGTGAGGCTTTTTTTTCATCCGGTTCAATCAGGCCGCGATTGTCGTAGTCGTATTTAACCCCTTCAGGCAGATTGTAATGATGCTCCAGATCCGGGGTAACCAGACTGCCGCCGGCTTTCTGTTTTTCTTTCCAGCCCAGACGATAGTGTTTACCCAGCTGTCCCTTGGCCAGAGCCAGAGGCAGCACTTTAATGGCCGCTTCATCCAGTATGCAGGCATGTTCGCATTTGCCGCAGCCGGTACATTTGTCTGAATGAACCACCGGTAAAAACAGGGCATGTTTACCGGTGCGTGCATTATGGGTGCGGTTCAGGGTAATGGCCTCGTTACGCAGCGGGCAGACATTAAAGCAAACCTCACAGCGTAAACCCTGAAAGGCAATGCAGGTTTCGTGATCCAGCAAAACCGCAAGCCCCATACGGGCATCATCAATATTGTCCAGCTTTTTATCCAGCGCACCGGTGGGGCAGGCGGCAACGCAGGGAATGTCATCACACATTTCACAGGGCACGTCGCGGGCTTCAAAATAAGGTGTGCCCAGTGCCAGTGGCTGACCCAGGTCGGCCAGTTTCAATGTGTCATAGGGACAATCCCGAACGCATAAGCCGCAACGAATACAGCGGCTCTGAAAATCTTTTTCATCGCTGACACCCGGCGGGCGCAGCATGGTAACCGGTGAAGACAAAGATTGCCGTGAATACACGCCCATGCCAATACTTAACACAGCTGCACCGGCTGCCGCTCTGGTGATATTTTCCAGAAAGCGTCTGCGGCTCAGTTGTCTGGCATCAGATTGTTGTTCAGTATTTTTCACGGTCTTAAGTGCTTCACCTTTTTTAATGGTTTTTAGAACCATTAAAATTTAATTCTGGATTCCCGCCTGCGCGGGAATGACAATTTAAACGGTTTGTTTTTTTATGTTTTACTGGATTCCCGCTTTTGCGGGAATGACAGCTACATATCGTCTTTCTAAGCCTCTGTCGCTCCCGCGAAGGCGGGAGCCCAGAGTTTCTTTACGCTTTGAGAATTTTAACCGCACACTTTTTGTAATCGGTTTCCTTAGATAAAGGATCGGTTGCATCCAGTGTGACCTTGTTAATCAAACGGCTGGCATCAAACCAGGGCACAAACACCAGACCTTCCGGTGGCCGGTTACGGCCGCGGGTTTCAACCTGTGCGGAAATCTCGCCACGACGGGAAACAATTTTTGCTGTCATGCCACGGCGCAGGCCGCGTTTTTTCGCATCAGCCGGGTGCATATAAACCAGCGCATCCGGTACGGCGCGATACAGCTCAGGTACACGGCGGGTCATGGAACCGGAATGCCAGTGCTCTAACACACGGCCGGTAGATAACCATAAATCGTATT
Source organism: Gammaproteobacteria bacterium (assembly GCA_026998145.1). Classification (GTDB taxonomy): domain Bacteria; phylum Pseudomonadota; class Gammaproteobacteria; order SZUA-229; family SZUA-229; genus JALTRC01. The sequence goes on along the minus strand of JALTRC010000391.1, from coordinate 797 downwards.
CCTGATCCGGGCTTTCAGCAGGTGGCTCATAAGGAGCGGTAATAATATTGGCCTTGCCATCTTTTTTACCGTAGAAGCGGATGCCTTCACCTTTTTTAACATAAGGGTCATAACCTTCCGCATAACGCCACAGGGTTTCCTTGCCGTTAATCACCGGCCAGCGTAAACCACGGACTTTATGATAGGTATCAAAAGGTGCCTGCTCATGGCCTTTCTTCACACCCTCATGCTGGAAGCGGCGGTACTCTTCAAACAGACCTTTCTGTGGATAGAAACCAAAGGCTTCCATTTCATCATTGGCGTATTCATTGCCACGCTCATCGGTAACCGTCTGCTTTTTGTACTGATTAACAAAACCATTTTCGAACAGCACATTAAATAAATTTTTACCTTTATATTGCGGCGCTTTGGCCAGTAAATCTTCCGGCCATACATCTTCCATTTTGAAACGCTTGGCAAATTCCATTAACTGCCATAAATCCGATTTGGCTTCACCGGGTGCTTTCACCTGCTGGCGCCAGAACTGGGTACGGCGTTCCGCATTACCGTAAGCACCTTCTTTTTCTGTCCACATGGCCGTGGGTAGAATCAGATCGGCTGCCATGGCGGTAACGGTTGGATAAGGATCGGATACCACAATAAAGTTATCCGGGTTGCGATAGCCGGGCAGAGTTTCTTCATTCAGGTTAGCCGCTGCCTGCATATTGTTATTACACATCACCCAGTAAGCATTCAGCTTGCCGTCTTTTAACATACGGTTTTGCAGTACCGCGTGATAGCCGACTTTTCCGGGTATG
>JALTRC010000390.1 GCA_026998145.1 Gammaproteobacteria bacterium | reverse complement strand
GGCTTGTCTGGAACGCCCTTGATTGTTAACTGTGCTTCGTCGCGGTTGAATGCGATTCCGGAAATTACCGCCTGCTCCATCTCGTCATCCTCTGTTGTAATTAAAGTACCCACCCCCTCGCCTTCCTCAAATGAGGATAAAACCCGCAGGGGAACATTGTATTTGCCGGCAAATTCTACGGAACGAATTTGCAACACCTTGGAACCCAGGCTGGCCATTTCCAGCATTTCTTCAAAGGTAATACGATCCAGTTTGCGGGCATTCGGCTCAACCCGTGGATCGGTGGTGTAAACCCCGTCCACATCCGTGTAAATCTGGCATTCATCCGCACCCAGGGCGGCGGCCATGGCAACCGCGGTGGTGTCTGAACCACCCCGGCCAAGAGTCGTAATACGGCCGTGCTCATCAACCCCCTGAAAACCCGCCACCACAATCACCTTACCAGCCTCCAGATCGGCTTTCATGGCGTCGCATTCAATATCCAGAATACGTGCCTTACCGTTCACACTATCGGTCAGCATTTTGATTTGAGTGCCCGTATAGGATTTAGCCGGCATGCCTTTTGCCATCAGGGCCATACTGAGCAGGGAGATAGTCACCTGTTCACCGGTGGAAACCAGCACATCCATTTCAGCAGCGGGAGGCTTTTCAGTGATTTCACTGGCCAGCGCAATCAGTTTATTGGTTTCACCACTCATGGCAGACACCACAACAACCACCTGATTACCCTGTTTGACCTTGGCAATAACACGGTCGGCAACCGCCTGAATACGCTCAATGGTGCCAACGGAAGTGCCACCATATTTCTGTACGATTAGAGCCATAATATTTCGTTAAATACCCGTTATTAACAGTGAAAACCCGCATCAGGGCGGGTTTAATCGAGGCGGGATTATGTCATAAGGCAGCTCATAAAGCGAGCTGCCTGAAATGATATACGGGGATGCTATGGGGAAAGAAAGCAGAAACTCCTGCCGGAAATTGATGTCTTCGCCGTCAGGCGGAATAATGGTTTAGCTGTTAATTCGGATTGCTCACCACATAGGTCACAGGGAACACAGAGGCTCCCTAACTTAACTTCCCGGCCACCCAGTCCTTAACCGATGCCAGAGCCGCATCCAGATTTTCCGGCTGGCTGCCACCGGCCATGGCCATATCCGGGCGACCACCACCCTTGCCACCAACCTGGGAGGCCACCTGATTCACCAGATCGCCGGCTTTGAGTTTATCGGTTAAATCTTTGCTGATACCGGCGCACAGGCTGACTTTTTTATTATCTGCCACGGCCAGTACGATGGCCGCTGTGCCCAGCTTGTTTTTTAGCTGATCCATAACTTCCCGCAGGGATTTGGCATCGGCGCCATCCAGCTTAACCGCCAGCACCTTGATGCCCGCCACTTCAACCGCGCCAGCGGTGAGATCGCCACCTGTCTGGCTGGCCAGTTTGCTCTTTAACTGGGCCAGCTGTTTATCCTGCTGCTTGTTTTTATCCAGTATTTGCTGGATTTTGGCAGCCAGCTCATCCCGGCTGGATTTGACACTGGCAGCCAGATCGCCAATCAGCTGATCCTGCTGCTGAATCCAGTGGATGGCCGCCTCACCTGTCACCGCTTCAATACGGCGCACGCCGGAGGCAATGCCGCTTTCCGAGACAATTTTAAACAGGCCAATATCGCCGGTACGGTTCACATGCACACCACCACACAGCTCAATGGAGAAATCCCCCATGGTTACCACCCGCACCTGATCCCCGTATTTCTCCCCAAACAGCGCCATGGCGCCCTTCTTTTTGGCTTCATCTATGGCCATTTCCTCGGCCTGGGCTGGTAGATTGGCGCGGATTTTCTGGTTCACCAGTTGTTCGATCTGGCGCAGCTCATCGGCGCTGACAGCCTGGGTGTGGGAAAAGTCAAAACGCAGACGCTCGTTATTGACCAGCGAGCCTTTTTGCTGCACATGCTCGCCCAGCAGTTTGCGTAATGCCGCATGCATCAGGTGAGTGGCCGAGTGATTGAGCACAGTGGCATTACGGTATTCCCCATCGATATGGGCTTCGATCTCATCCCCCACCCTCAGACTGCCGGATGACAGACTGCCTATATGAATAAAAGCCTGCCCCTGCTTCTGGGTGTCCATTACCTCAAAGCGGCTATCCCCGTTTTGCAGATAGCCAATGTCCCCGACCTGACCCCCGGACTCCGCATAAAAAGGCGTTTCTTCCAGAATCACAACCGCTTCTTCACCGGCTTCGATGCTGTCCACCGGCTGGCCATCCCTGAAAATGGATACCACTTTGGATGCACCCTGATTCTGCTCATAGCCGCAGAAACAGGTTTGTGCATCGGTGCTGATGCTGTCGTTATAATCCACACCGAACTGGCTGGCGGCGCGGGCGCGCTTTTTCTGTTCTTCCATGGCCGCTTCATAACCGGCTTCATCAATACTCAGCTCACGTTCCCGGGCAATATCGGCGGTCAAATCCAGCGGGAAACCATAGGTGTCGTAAAGTTTAAATACGGTATCGCCGGGAATCTCCTTGCCTTTCAAATTGGCAATGGCGTCTTCCAGCACTTTCATGCCATTATCCAGGGTTTCCGCAAAGCGTTCTTCTTCCAGCTTGAGCGCCTGCTCCACACTGGCCTGTGCTTTGGCCAGTTCCGGATAGGCATCCCCCATTTCGGCCACCAGTGTAGCCACCAGCTTGTGGAAAAATAATCCGTTCTGCCCCAGCTTGTGCCCATGACGCAGGGCGCGGCGGATAATACGGCGCAGCACATAACCCCGGCCTTCATTGGAAGGCATGACCCCGTCCACAATTAAAAAAGCGCAGGAGCGAATATGATCGGCAATGACTTTTAATGAACTGTTGCTTAGATCATCACAGCCTGTCAGTTTTGCGGCTGCTTTAATCAGGTTCTGGAACAGGTCAATATCGTAGTTGCTGTGGCCGTTTTGCAAAATAGCCGCCAGCCGTTCCAGCCCCATGCCCGTATCCACAGAAGGCGCAGGCAGCGGTTCCATTTTGCCGGACTTATCCCGATTGTACTGCATAAATACCAGGTTCCAGATTTCAATATAACGATCCCCGTCTTCCTCCGGTGTGCCCGGCGGGCCGCCCCAGATATGTTCCCCATGATCGTAAAAGATTTCCGTACAGGGACCGCAGGGGCCTGTGTCACCCATGGACCAGAAGTTATCACTTTCGTATCGTTTGCCGCCGGGCTTATCCCCTATGCGAGAAAAGCGGTTTTTATCAACACCGACCTCTTCCAGCCAGATTTTTGCCGCTTCATCATCATCTTCGTAAACGGTTACCCAGAGCTTTTCAGGGGGCAGTTTGCATACCTGGGTGAGAAACTCCCAGGCATACTGAATGGCGTCCCGCTTGAAATAATCCCCGAAACTGAAGTTGCCCAGCATTTCAAAAAAGGTGTGGTGACGAGCCGTATAGCCGACATTTTCCAGATCATTATGCTTGCCCCCGGCACGCACACAACGCTGGGCGCTGGTGGCGCGAGTGTAGCTGCGCTTGTCCTGACCAAGAAAAACATCCTTGAACTGCACCATGCCCGCATTGGTGAATAGCAGGGTGGGATCATTGCCCGGTATTAAAGAGCTGGAAGGCACCACTTCATGGCCTTTTTGCTGGAAGTAGTCGAGAAATTGCTGTCTGATTTCGGCTGTCGTTGTCATGTTAATTTACATTAAAAGTTTTATA
>JALTRC010000389.1 GCA_026998145.1 Gammaproteobacteria bacterium | reverse complement strand
GGGCTGGATTTAATCAACTCGCCAACGGCAATCCAGCCCATTATGATAGGTGACACAGACAGGGCATCAAAGATAAGTCAGGCATTATTTGAGCAGGGTTTTCTGGTAACCGCGATTCGGCCACCGACCGTTCCACAAAATACAGCGCGTCTACGAGTCACCCTGTGCAGCCAGCACAAACAGGAACATATTGATCAATTACTGGATGCACTGCAAACCCTGAGGCATTAAGCAATGGCATCAAAAAAAAGTCCGGTTTTATTTATTCCCCATGGGGGTGGCCCTCTGCCACTGCTGGGCGATAGCCAACATAAAAATCTGCTTGAATTTTTACAACAAATCACAAACCGCTTTGCAAAACCTGATGCTATTTTAGTCATCAGCGCCCATTGGGAATCCTCCCGGGCCACCATTACCTGCACTGAAAAAAACACCCTGATTTATGATTATTACGGTTTCCCGGAAGCCGCCTACCAGATTCAGTATCCGGCGCCCGGTTCTGTTTTTTTTGCCAATAAAATTTATCAGCTGCTCGCTGAAAATAATATAAAAGCCGACCTCGATCATCAGCGGGGTCTTGACCATGGCGCTTTCGTCCCGCTGAAAATAATGTATCCAGACGCGGATATTCCCTGCCTTCAATTATCCCTGTTAAACACACTGGGTCCAGCTGAACATATACAACTAGGCCAGGCATTAGCCAGACTTCGCAATGATAATATTCTGATCCTGGGTTCCGGTTTTTCATTTCACAATTTACCGGCTTTTATGACAGCCGCCACAGATCCTGCTGATAGTCAGAATGCAGCATTTGAGGAATGGTTAATTCACACATGCACAAACCGACAAATTTCGGAAGATGAAAGAAAGCATAAATTAATTCACTGGCATGAAGCACCATCGGCCCGTTACTGCCACCCGAGAGAAGAACATTTACTGCCTCTGCATCTATGTTATGGCATAGCTGAAACACCGGCAAAACTCATATTTAATGCTTCCGTTCTGGGCAAAAAAACCTCTGCTTTTTTCTGGTAGACATCAATCAGCTAATCACTGACAATGCCAGAAGACTTTGGCAAAAATGATAAAAGGAAAGGAATATGACTCCAGAAGAAATTCTCGCCCAGATAACTGAAATGGCACTGGAATACGGCCCTAAAATAATCGGTGCCATCATTGTATGGATTGTCGGTGGCTGGATAATCAAGCTGCTGTTAAGAGGCTTTGGCAAGGTGATGGATCGGAGCAATATGGATCCATCCCTCAAGCCTTTTTTAAAGAGTCTGGTTAGCACCTTACTGAAAGTCATGCTGGTTATCAGCGTACTGAGTATGCTCAGTATTGAAATGACCTCCTTTATTGCGATTTTAGGTGCCGCCGGTTTAGCCGTTGGCATGGCCTTATCCGGCACACTACAGAACTTTGCCGGTGGCGTGATGATTTTAATCTTCAAGCCTTTCAAGGTGGGCGATGTTATTGATGCCCAGGGTTTTGTGGGTTCGGTAAGTGAAATTCAGATATTCAATACCATTTTAAAAACCCCAGATAATAAAACCATTATTATTCCCAATGGTGGCCTGTCCACTTCATCCATGACAAATTTTTCAACTGAAGAACGGCGCCGTGTAGACTGGACCATAGGCATTGGTTACGGAGATGATGTAGACAAGGCCAAAGAAGTGATTAAAAACCTGTGTGATGAAGACGAGCGAATTTTAAAAGACCCGGAAGTTTTTATTGCCGTATCCGAGCTGGCGGACAGCTCGGTTAATTTTGTGGTACGTGCCTGGGTGAATGCAGCGGATTACTGGGGTGTTTACTTTGATATGAATGAAAAAGTGTATAAAACCTTTGGCCAACACGGGCTTAATATTCCCTATCCGCAAATGGATGTGCATTTACACAAAGATTAATTTAAGGCCCCTCTGAATATTTTTAAGTTATGCCCCTTTGCGGGCATGGCTTAAAAATAGTACAGATAATGTAACAACACACTGTTCGTTTTAATCTGTAAATATTCTTCGTTACTCCATTCCAGTCGCAAGGCCTGATTTTTGGTCAGCTCATGCTGGTACTGTAAATTCAGCGCAATCTTTTTATTTTCCATACCCGCAACCGATTTCAGATAACGCCCGCTCAGCATAATCCTTGATGCATTCATTTGCAGTAAAGCGCCCCCATCAAACCCTAAAAAAACACTGCCATTTTTTTCAAGCTGGGTTGAGTAATCCATTGCCCCTGTGGCCATACCATAAATCATTAAGCGGGAATATTGCCGACTCAATCCCAGGGCACCATCCACAACAAGCGGGGTAATGGAATCACTCTTAAGCGCATATCGCTGCAATGCAACCGATGCCCTGCCGGATAAGGGGCTGGACCATTGATTTAAACTCGACAGGGACGTCATGGAAAAAAATTCAAATGTCTGTAGTTTTAATGTCTGCGAATCGCTAAACCAGCGAGCCTTTAAATCCAGCCCGCTAATCGCCGAACCGGATAAAAATCCAGCCGGCCTATCCATTAAATCGTGAAAGGAAGGCCGCGCCGATAATTCTATAAAATTCTGACCTTCCTCCTGGCCTGGCGCAAATCCCAGCCGTGATGAACCGTGCGCATTTTGCGGATCATCTCCTTTAAATGTAAACAGGGGAGGCTTCACACCCAGCCTGCTTCTGGCCAGCAAAATATCATTATCATCCTGCTTTTTAAACTGACGGATTTCACTGGCCAGCTGAAAGACTTTCACCCGTTGCGATTTGTTTTTCTGCATTTTTTCAAACTGCGCAACGGTTATCTGTTTATCGGCCAGTGCCAGCGATTGTTGCTGCGATGTTTTATCCAGCTGCTGATACATCTGCTGCAGGCGGCTGCTAATGGATGGGCGGAAATTAATATGTTCAACGATTCCTGAATCTACAACGGCTCTTACCGTATCCACCGGAATGGCAAAAAAAGGAAAATCATTTTTTTGCAGAATATTTAAGCCGGGCCGGGCCACATCCAGAATTTCCAGCAATCGATAGGCACAGTTTTCCCGCAGAAAAAAGTAATCGATATGCATGCCACTGAGTTCCCACAAATGGCGCAGCATCTGATCAACTTCCTGTGGTTTTAAATCCAGCCTGTACTCCCATATATCCCGGTGCTCAATATCCCCATATTCCTGAATCATGTCGTAATAGGGACGGGTAGTAAAATAACCGGGATAACCGCCGGTAATGCCTTTATAGGCATAGACAAAAAAACTGTCCTTATCATCAGTGCGGGCGGTATAACTTAAGGTGTAACTCAGCAGTGGCGACTGATGACTTTTATCCAGCCGCAAAAAAGTATGACCGAACATGGAGCCGGGATTATTTAAGTACATGGCGGGGAAAGCCAGAGTGACACTATCCGCGCCCACCTTATCCCGCCATGCAATAAATTTTTCACAAGGGGTTTGTTCGACCTCATCAAAACCTTTGAGCTGCTTTTTCAGCCAGTAAAAACGCGCCGGAAAACGACACTGGGCGGCGGGCATCTGATCGTTTTCAACAAAGGCCTTAATATCAGCCATTAACTCCTGATAAGGATTATGCTTACCCTGGGGGGAGATAAAAAAATCCGGGTCATCCACCTGTGATTCCACATTTCCCCAGACATTCGTCTCTGCATGTAATAAATCCAGCCATTGCTGATGATTGGCCAGATGCAGCTGCCCGGCTTCTGCCTGCAAGCTGTTCAG
>JALTRC010000388.1 GCA_026998145.1 Gammaproteobacteria bacterium | reverse complement strand
CGGCTCAGTGGAATTAATTGCTGGGTGGTAATCTTGTTGAGTAAATTATCCACAGCCGATTTCAGTTCCAGCAGAGGTGGAATATTTTTTAATTGTTGTGCCAGGTGTTTAATCTGTGCCTGTGCATCCGGCTGTTGCTGAATCAGTTTAACCAGCTGTGTAAACAGGCGATTCAGCTCATCGGGCAAAGGAGATGATGCCTGATTTAATGCCTGCAGGGCATTAGCTGCCTGACTGGCTGGCAGGCTGCTGACAAAATAATCAATTAGCTGGCGAATATTAATCTGCCCCTGCTGAAACTGGTTTAACAGGCTTTGCATAGTGTTGAGGCTATTGTTAGCCGGCAGATTGATGGCGGCTTTTAACAGGGGGATTTTATCAACTAGCTGTTGTTGAATATCAAGCAGCCGGGCTTTTAAGTTGTTCTGTATGCCGGGGCTGTTTTTCAATAAGCCGGACTCCAGAAAAATCCCGTTATTGTTCAGTAATGATTTCAGCCCCTGTGCCTGAGTGGCCTGCTTAAGATCCGGCAATTGCTGCAATAGTGTCTGTATGGATTGCTGAATATTGCGGGGAATCTGCGGTTGACTCTGTAAGTTTTTAAGTTGACTGAGTGTTTTTTCAATATCCGTTTGTTGAACAATGAAATTTTTGAGTTGATCCGCAGCCAGACGGCTTTTATCCAGCTTGCCCTGAATGCTGAGCAGTGGTGGATCCCCCAGCTCTTTAATGAGTAGCTTTAATGACTCACCGGCTTTCAGCTCAATCGGGGTTTGTGCCTGTAAACGCTGTTCGCCAATGCGCAAAATAACATTGCTTAATGCCGGGCCACCTGTTTCTGCCCGACCATATAGCACCTGACCGACTTTCCAGGCTTTGATTTCACCTGGCATGAGTTCAGCCTTAATCGGCTCGGTGGTTTTGATGGGTGGGATATTAAACATATGGGCTACGACATGCTGGCTTTTAAGCTTGCCCGGTTGCTGACAGTCAGAAAACCGGCAGCAAGCCTGGGACTATTTAAGGGGCCGTCAATATTATGTTCCGGGAATGGGGATTTCACTGTTTCTGGGCCTGTGTGAGTTCCTGTATGTGTTTGCCAAGTGTAGCAGAGCATTTGATTTCAGGGGCTATGTGAATATCTATCTTATTGAATAATGGGAAAAAATCCCCAGACTTTTCTATACTCAGCTAAATCCTTAAAAGGGCTTTAATAACGAAATCATGTGCCATTGCTAAACAACGGCATAATCTTTGCTTTACCAACAGACAATAAAGAGGAATAACCATGGCAGACGAAGAAAAACAGCAGGAAGAAGAGAAAAAAGGCGGCGGTATGATGAAAATCATTCTGCTGGTGAATGCCGTATTGATTGTAATCGGTATTGCCGTTGGCGCCACTCTGTTCCTGATGGGTGGGGATGATTCTGACAAGGGCGCGGATACCGAGCAGCTGGATGGGGAAGTGGCGGGGGATGCCAAGCCCGAAAAGGCGGCTGAGCACGGCAACCCGATTTATGTGGCATTGAATCCGGCATTTGTGGTGAATTTTGAAAATCAGGATCAGGTGAGTTTTTTGCAGGTGGATATTCAGGTAATGACCTATGACCCGGCTGTGGAAGAAGCCTTAAAGATTCATATGCCCAGGGTGCGTAATGAATTATTGCTGCTGCTCGGCGGCAAGCAATACCATGAAATCAATAATCGTGAAGGCAAGCGTCAGCTGAGTCAGGAAGCCATTAAGGCGATTCAGCAGGTGCTTAAAGATGTGGGCGCCCCATCATCGGTGGAAGCCCTCTACTTCACCAGCTTTGTGATGCAATAGTTTATGGCAACAGCAGACGTACTTAGCCAGGACGAGATCGATGCCCTGTTACACGGGGTAGACGGCGGTGATGTTGAGACTGAAGCGGAAGAGGAGCTTCAGGACGGCGTTGCCCGTGGCTATGATTTTAATTCCCAGGAGCGCATTGTTCGGGGACGTCTGCCTACCCTGGAAATGATTAATGAGCGTTTTGCCCGTAATTTTCGGGTCAGCATGTTTAATATGCTGCGCCGTCAGGCAGAGATTGCAGTTAGCGGCGTGCAAATGCTTAAGTTTGCTGAATATGTACACAGCCTGTATGTGCCTACCAGTCTGAATCTGGTAAAAATTCATCCTCTGCGGGGTACCGCCCTGTTTGTGATTGATCCCAAACTGGTATTCATTGTGGTGGATAACTATTTTGGTGGCGAAGGACGTTTTTACAACAAGATCGAAGGCCGGGAGTTCACCCCCACCGAACAACGGGTTATCAGTATGTTGCTGGAAAAAACCTTTGCGGACCTAACCGATGCCTGGGCGCCGGTTAAGCATCTGGAGTTTGAGTATCAGTCTTCCGAGGTAAACCCCCATCTGGCGAATATTGTCAGCCCCACCGAAGTGGTAGTGGTGAGCACTTTCCGGGTGGATCTGGAAGGCGGCGGCGGTGATTTTCATGTCACCATCCCTTATTCCATGATCGAGCCGATTCGTGATCTGCTGGATGCAGGGGTGCAATCGGATGTCACTGATGTGGATGAACGCTGGGTGCTGTCCATGCGGGATGAAATCTTTGAGGCCGAGGTGGAGCTGAGCAGCAATCTGGTGGAAACCGAGATGAGTCTGGCACAGATCAACGAGTTGAAAGTGGGGGATATTATTCCCTTTGATATGCCGGATATGGTGGTGCTGGAAGCCGAAGAGATTCCTGTTTTTCGGGGTAAGCTGGGGGTGTCCCGTGGCAATGCGGCGATTAAGGTGGTGGAACGGGTCACCCGTAGTAAATTAAATGTTCATGGTGAAGAAAATAACGATGAAGCAGAAAATGAATAAAGGCGGATAAGCTGATGAGTGATGAAGAAAACACCGAAGATGATCCATGGGCAGAAGCGCTGGAGGAACAGGCAGAAGCCGAGGCCAGCGCCGGCGCTTCCGATGCCGAGCCGGGTGAAGCGGCTTCCTTTGATGAATTACAGGATGAAGGCCACCCGGCTTCTTCGGATGTGAATCTGGATGTGGTACTGGATATTCCGGTTAATATATCCATGGAAATTGGCCGCACCAAAATCAGTATCCGTAATTTGCTGCAACTGAATCAGGGCTCGGTCGTTGAGCTGGATCGATTAGCCGGTGAGCCTATGGATGTGCTGGTCAATGGCACATTGATTGCCCGTGGTGAGGTGGTAGTGGTAAATGAAAAATTCGGTATTCGTCTCACCGATATTATCAGCCCCGCTGAGCGGGTGAAAAAGCTCCGTTAAGATGATAAAGCTGGCCCATATTTTGTTGTTTTGTCTGCTTTATAGCCCGGCTCTGTTATGGGCGGAGGCAGCAAAGGCACCTGCAAAACCGGCTTTCACGGCTCCTGAACCCATGTCTTTTGGGGGCGTGCTGAATATGCTGCTGGGGCTGCTGGTGGTGATTGCGCTGATTCTGGGGCTGGCCTGGGTAATGCGTAAATATGGTCGCCTGACCATGAGTAATCAGGTGGATATGAAGGTGCTGGGCGGCTTGAGCCTGGGCAGCCGTGAAAAAGCTGTGCTGGTTCAGGTGGAAGGGCAGCGATTGCTGCTGGGCGTCTCCCCCGGCCGCGTGGCCACCTTGCATGTACTGGACTCGGCAGATGAAAGCCCCGGCTTTGAAAAGCAGCTGGATCAGGCCATGGATCAGCAGTCATGAATCGCCGTTTAGCCCTTGTACCGGTTCTGATGCTGCTGGCCCTGATGCTGCCCTGGACATCTGCCTGGGCCGCACCCGGCCTGCCGGCGGTGGTGATTCAGGATGTTGCCGGTGGCGGCAAGTCTTATTCCTTATCGATCCAGATATTATTATTAATGACCGTGCTGACCATGCTGCCAGCACTGGTGTTAATGACTACATCCTTTACTCGCATTATTATTGTGCTGTCTATTCTGCGGCAGGCGCTGGGCACGGCGCAGACACCATCCAACCAGATCCTCATTGGCCTGTCCCTGTTTTTAAGTTTTTTTATTATGGCGCCGGTGTTCAGTGAAGCTTACCAGAAGGCCTATCAGCCCTATATGGCGGAAACCATCTCGGCCGATGAAGCCATTGAAAAGCTACAAAAGCCTTTTCGGGGCTTTATGCTGGCCCAGACCCGCGAGGCGGATATTGGCCTGTTTGCAGATATTGCCGGTGATGAACCCTATGCGGGGCCGGAGGATGTGCCCTTTAGTGTGCTGATGCCGGCGTTTTTAACCTCCGAGCTGAAAACCGCCTTCCAGATCGGCTTTATGCTGTTTATTCCCTTTTTGATTATCGATCTGGTGGTGGCCAGTGTATTGATGGCCATGGGTATGATGATGCTGTCACCGCTAATTATTTCTCTGCCTTTCAAGCTGATGCTGTTTGTGCTGGTGGATGGCTGGGCGCTGATTATGGGTACATTGGCCTCCAGCTTTGTTGTAAACTGACGCGCCCTGTTAATCCGAGTGTGTTGTGTTTATGGCCAGAGTATTAATGTACTGCACCCGCAGTTGCCCCTATTGTCAGCGCGCCGAGCGGTTGCTGCGCCGCAAAAAAGCCAAAATCGAAAAAATTGACCTGGGGGGTAATCAGGCCGCCTGGAATAAAATGGAAAAGAAAACCGGCCGCAATACAGTGCCGCAGATTTATATTGATGACTACCATGTGGGTGGTTTTGATGACCTGACCGAGCTGGATATGTCGGGTAAGCTGGATGAGCTGCTGGGGTGTTAAAAGCCTTGACGCGAAGACGCAAAGGGCGCGAAGTGTTTTTTATGCTTGTGGTGGAATACAAATAATTGCTTCGCGTTCTTTGCGTCTTCGCGTCAAAATACCCGGCTCCAAAAATCCGCACTGAATGTCAAAACCACCCATGCCCATCCAAAGGGATATAGACCCCCTATCAAACAATGCTAAAATTGCCCGTTACATTTATTTAAAGAGGAATCCCCGTGGATTTTCTGCCCATCTTTACCAATATTCAGAATCAACCCTGCCTGGTTGTCGGCGGCGGCGAAGTGGCTGCCCGAAAAGTCTCCCTGCTGCTCAAGGCGGGCGCCAATGTGAGTGTGGTGTCACCGCAACTGGGGCGTGAACTGGCGGAGATGGCCGAAGCGGGCAAAATCACTCATATTGCCCGGGATTTCGAAGACGGAGATATTGAAACCCCTGTACTGGTGATTGCAGCCACCGATGATAAAGAAGTGAATGAACGGGTTTCCCAACTGGCCAAAGAGCGGCGTATTCAGGTCAATGTGGTGGATAACCCGGCCCTGTGCAGCTTTATTATGCCTTCCATTGTGGATCGCTCGCCGGTGCAGATTGCTATTTCTACCGGCGGTGCTTCGCCGGTGCTGGCGCGTATGATTCGCACCAAGCTGGAAGGCTGTATCCCGGCGGCCTATGGGCGTCTGGGGGCACTGGTTGCCAAATTCCGCGAAAAGGTGAAAGCCAAATTCAAGGATGTGGATCAGCGTCGGGCCTTCTGGGAAAGCGTGCTGGACAGTACCGTGGCCGACCGGGTTTATAGTGGTCATGAAGATGAAGCGGAAGCGGCGCTGCAAAAGGCTATCGATGAAGCCGATGCCAACCCCTCCTATCAGGGCGAGGTGTATCTGGTGGGCGCCGGCCCCGGCGACCCGGATCTGCTGACCTTCCGCGCTCTGCGTTTAATGCAATCCTGTGATGTGATGGTTTACGATCGGCTGGTATCCCCGGCCATTCGTGAGCTGGTGCGCCGTGATGCGGAGCTGATCTATGTGGGCAAGGCCCGGGACAAGCACACCATGCAGCAGGAAAATATTAACGAGCTGCTGGTGCGGCTGGCCAAGGAAGGCAAGCGGGTATTGCGCCTGAAGGGGGGCGATCCCTTTATCTTTGGCCGCGGCGGTGAAGAAATCGAGCTGCTGGCTCAGGAAGGGGTGCCCTTCCAGGTGGTGCCGGGGATTACCGCAGCGGCCGGCTGTGCCTCCTATGCGGGCATTCCGCTTACCCACCGGGATTACTCCCAGGCCTGTGTGTTTGTCACCGGCCACTTAAAAGACGGTACGGTTGATTTAAACTGGAAAGCGCTGGCGCAACCCAATCAAACTGTGGTGTTTTATATGGGGCTGCATGGTGCGCCTACCCTGTGTAAGGAAATGATTGCCCACGGCATGCCACCATCAACGCCTGTGGCGCTGGTACAGAAAGGCACCACGCCTGAACAGAAAACCATTATCGCCACCCTGGATAATCTGGTGGAGACGGTTGAAAAACATCAGCTACAGCCGCCCACTCTGATTATTGTCGGTGAAGTGGTATCCATGAAAGAGAAGCTCGACTGGTTTAATCCAGACGCCCCGCAGGGTGCTGCGGTGAAAGCGGGTAAGTGGTAGTTGGGTCTGCCGTCTGCTCAGCGGTTCCTTAAAAAACACTCTTCGGAGTGTTTTTTTTCGTTTTAGCGGCTGAATATTGGTTTTTATTCTTTCTGCCTGATAACCCTATAAATATACTGGTCTATACTGATATAAGATGGGTATCGGTTTAACCGGTTTTATCTATATCAGGACTCTACACAGTCCCCCCTTATGAGGATAAGACGATGAAAAAAAATATGGGCCGTCTTGATCAGTTTTTACGTTTGGGTATTAGTCTGATTTTAATTTATGCAGGTTTTATCGACCAGGAAATGATTTCGGATCCTCTGACTTCATGGATTGTCGGTGGAATTGGTATTGCCAGCCTGTTTTTTGCGCTAACACGATTTTGCCCTTTATATGCACTGGCAGGAATCAATACCTGTTCTCACGAAAAAAATAAGTAGTTTTTTATATGCGTTTAAAAACCCAGATATTAATCTCGGTACTGGGCATTACGCTTTTTGCACAGCTGGTGTTTGGCTTTATGGCTTATCGGCAGATTACAGAAAGCCGGGGTGATCAGCTCACTATATTTCTACAATATCTTAATCGTGAAGTTGCGGATCATCTGACCCTGCCGGGGAATGCAGATGTTTCTGCTATTTATCTGGAAGAATTACGCAAGCGATTCTCGACACCAGACTCGGTTTTACTGGTGCAGAAAAATAAAAAAATAGAATATGCTGCCGGCGATGTGCCGGAAGATTTGCCTGAATTAATGAAACAACTTCAACAGGCGTATAACGAAAAAGATCGCCATGGCTTAATTGAGGTAAAGGGTACTTCTTACTACTGGGCCGTTAGTGATTTACCCGATCCAGAGTATCAGCTGGTTATGCTGGAACCGGCAGGAGATGAAGAGGCCAGAATTGTCTCGACGCTGCGTAATCGATTGCTGAGTTCAGGTTTTATTATTCTATGGTTTGCGGTGTGGATTAGTCTGATACTCGGTTCAAAAATTTCCCATCGTCTGGAAGAGCAAAATGAAATGCTGGAGCATCAGGCATTACATGACTCATTAACCGGCTTGCCTAATCGTCTGCTATTACATGATCGCATTAATCAGGTGTTGTTACAGTCGGAGCGTCAGCAAAAGTTTTTTGCCCTGTTTTTGATGGATCTAAATCATTTTAAGGAAGTTAACGATACCCTGGGTCATCAATATGGGGATGAGTTATTAAAAATGGTCAGTCAGCGATTGCAGTTTGCCATACGTGAACAGGATACCATTGCTCGGCTGGGAGGTGATGAGTTCGCCGTTTTAATGCCGGATACGGATCTTCCCGGTGCCGAGCTGTGCGCGCGACGTATGATGAAAGCTATGGAGGCGCCTTTTAATATCAATGATGTGGCCACAGAAAGTAAAGCCAGTATCGGTATTTCACTGTATCCGGATCATGGGGCGGCGGCTGAAACATTAATGCAATATGCGGATGTTGCCATGTATCAGGCCAAACGTTCACATTCCGGTTATGCCATTTATAATCCCTCGCAAAATCGTCATACGGTGCGGCGATTAAAATTAATGAATGATATTCGTGATGCCATAGAAAATAATGTGATTACCGCTTTCTATCAGCCGCTGGTTAATTATGACAAACATAAAGTAGAAGGTGTTGAAGTACTGTCCCGCTGGCATCATCCAGAGTTGGGGCATATTTATCCCGATGAATTTATTCCGCTGGTCGAGCAGGTTGGCCTGATACGTACACTGAGTATGCAGATTCTGCGGCAGGCATTAAAAGATTGTCAGCTCTGGAGCGACAGGGGAATGCATTTGAAAATATCGGTCAATATGTCTGCGCAATGTTTACAGGATTTACGTTTGCCAGAAGAGATCAATTCTATATTGCAGATGTATGATACAAAGCCAGATGTTATTCAGTTCGAAATTACGGAAAGTGCCCTGATGCATGACCTGAGTCGAGCCAGAAAAATTCTTGATGTATTAAATGAGATGGGATTTGGACTGGCAATTGATGATTTTGGTACTGGCTTTTCATCCATGGCTTATTTAAAAAACCTGCCTGTTGATACCTTGAAAATTGATAAGTCTTTTATTGATGATTTAATTGAAAGCCAGAGCGACCGGGCTATTGTGAAAAGCGTTATAGAGCTGGGTCATAATCTTCGTTGTCAGGTTGTGGCCGAAGGTGTCGAGACACAGCAAGTACTTGAATTACTGGATGACATGGGTGTTGATTTAATTCAGGGTTATGTGTTTTCACCTGCATTATCGGCGGATAAGTTAATGGTATGGATCGATCAATACTATGCCAGACAAAAAGATGTTGTATAAAAAATAAATAAAATATATTTAAAAAATATGCCAACTATAGAAAATAAACAGTTAAGTAAATTATATGAGCTGAGTCTTCTGCTATCGGGTCGACCAGACGAAATTATTTATCAGGTTGCTGAAATGATTGCCGGTTTCTTCGATGTTCGTATCGTGGTAATTACTGAAATTAAAGGCAGTGAAATTCAGCTTTTATGTGCCTGTATTGATGGGGAATTACAAACGGATCTTGGATGTTTTCCTCTAGAATTAACACCTTGTGCAATGGTTAAGGAAGGCTCTCAGGGGCGTTTCTTTGATCAGGTATCCGATATATTCCCGCAAATTGATTTTCTGAAAAATCAGAAGGTATCGTTTTATTACGGTGAGCCGGCGATGGATAGTCATGGTGCGGTTATTTCAACAGCCTGTCTGCTGGATGATAAGCATCATGAGTTGTCGACAAAAGATCAGGAACTATTACGTATCTTTGGTCAGCGCATTGTAATGGAGCTGGAAAGAAAGTCATCTATTGAAAAACAGGAAAAAATAGAATCAGAGTTGCGAGACAGTCAGGCACAATTATATAACCTGGCCAATATATCCCCTGTTGGATTATTTAGAACAGATGCACAGGGACAGTGCGTTTATGTTAATGAGCTATGGTGTCGTTTTGCGGGTATGTCAGCCGAAGATGCAAAGGGTCAGGGGTGGATTAATGCGGTGCATCCAGATGATAGAGGCAGGGTTTTAACAGCATGGCAGGAGTCGCTGCGGGACAATATTCCCTATGAGCTGGAATGCCGCTTTGTGGATCAGCAGAATAAAATCTCATGGATGCTGGTGCGGGCAACAGAAGAAAAAAACAGCCTTGGGGAAACTCTTGGTTATATCGGTAGTGTAACGGATATTACACTGAGAAAAGAACAGGAGATAAAAAACGACAATTACCGGCAAAAATTGCTGGAAGTTCAGCATGCAACACGAACTGGATTTTTTGAATATGATCTTGCAACAGACGAAACTTATTGGTCTGAAGAGGTTTATCATCTTCTGGCTATTGATCCACGGGATATTAAAGCAAGCTTTAAGAATTATATAAAGTTTATTCACCCGGATGATGTGGATCAGGTGATTGAAGCCAGGCGACAGCTATTGCAGGGTGAGTTATATGATATTGATTATCGTATTATTAATGCGCAGGGGGTTGAGCGGTTTTTGCATGGTGAAGCCAAAATGTGCATTGATGAGCAATACCCTGTAGGAAAGATAATAGGAACGGTTCAGGATATATCAGAACGTAAGCATATCGAAAATGCACTGAATATACTGGCTGATTTTTCACTGCTTAAAGATGTTGATTTGCTCTATAAAAAAATCGTCTCCAGTCTGGCGCGTATTTATAATGCCC
>JALTRC010000387.1 GCA_026998145.1 Gammaproteobacteria bacterium | reverse complement strand
AGGATATTGCCAAGCAGGATGCCACAACCCTGCCAATTACACCCCGTCGTTTCCGCCGCCCCGGCCCTGATGACAAAATTATGGACGAGGCTTTTGCACTGCTTAAATCCGCTAAAAACCCCATCATTCTCGCAGGTAATGGCTGCATCCGTCGTCGCACCAGTAAGCAGCTGCGACGCTTCTGCGAAAAAACCGGCATTGGCGTCATCAATACCTTTATGGCCAAGGGCTGTGTGGATATGGATGCGGATTACTGTTTATTCACCATTGGCCTACAGGCAAAAGACGTGGTGGCCTGCGCTCTGGATGCCTCAGATCTGATTATTACCATCGGTTATGATATGGTGGAATACCATCCTTATTTATGGAACAAGGATGGCAACAAGCGGATTATTCATGTAGATTTCCAGCCCTCAGAAATCGACGCCAACTATCACCCGGAAGTGGAATTAATTGGCGACCTTGCCCATACCCTTACCCAGTTTATTGAACGCATTGATAAAAATGGCGGCCTGGCTTTTAACCTTCAACAGCAGGCAGCAACTCGCCGTCAAATGCAGGAAGAACTGGCCATGCATAAAGATGATGATGCCGTAGGCCGCCTCAAACCCCAGAAAGTTTTATGGGACGTGCGCAAAGCCATGGGCCCTCAGGATATTTTATTATCCGATGTGGGCGCCCATAAAATGTGGATTGCCCGCCATTACCAGTGCCATGAACCCAACACCTGTTTAATTCCCAATGGTTTCTGTTCCATGGGCTTTGCCCTGCCAGGTGCATTATCCGCATCCATGGTGCATCCTGAGCGGCGCATTTTATCCATTTGCGGGGATGCGGGTTTTATGATGAATGTACAGGAAATGGAAACCGCCAAACGCCTGAACTGTAACTTTGTAGTGATGGTGTGGGAAGATAATGAATATGGCCTGATTGCCTGGAAGCAGCAGAACCAGTTTGGCCATCATACGGATCTGCACTTTAATAATCCTGACTGGATGCAGCTGGCTTCTGCCTTTGACTGGCATGGTCATATTATTGATCGCTCAGATGACATCAGCAGCACTCTGGAAAGCGCCTTTAATGAAGCAGGCCCCAGTCTGGTTGTTGTTCCTATTGATTACCGTGAAAACATGAAATTAACGGAACGGCTGGGTGATATTTGCTGCCCGATTTAAAAGCCTGAAATTATGAGTCCATTAAATAAAGAGAGATAAAATGCCAAAACATTATTCGCTGATGGTACCCGGCGCAAAGCCCAGCCCGGTAACTTTAGACGTTACCGCCCCTTATGATGGTGAACTGCTTGCCACGGTTGAAACTGTCGATATAAAAGGCATCGATCAGGCATTAACAACTGCCTCGGCATTATTTAATAACAAAAGCCAGTGGTTAAGCGGCGAGCAGCGTATTGCCATTTTAGAAAAAATGGCTGTGCTGATGAGCGAAAATGCAGAAAGGCTGATTATTAACTCTGCCAAAGAGGGCGGCAAACCTTTAGTCGATACACAGGTTGAAATGAACCGGGCCATTGATGGCATTAAAAACTGCATCGAATGTATTCGTAATAATCACGGTGAAGAAATCCCCATGGGCATCAATGCCGCCTCAGCGAATCGTCTGGCCGTCACCCATCACGAACCCATTGGTGTAGTAGTGGCAGTCAGCGCCTTTAACCACCCCATTAATTTAATCGTCCATCAGGTCGGCCCGGCAATTGCCAGCGGTTGCCCGGTGATTATCAAACCGGCAGAAGATACGCCCCTGTCCTGCTATGAACTGGCCGCATTATTTCATCAGGCGGGCCTGCCAGAAGCATGGTGCCAGGTGGTTTCTGTGGATAATCTTGAAACTGCCAGCGCTCTGGTTACAGATCCCCGCGTAGCCTTTTTCAGTTTTATCGGCAGCGCCAAAGTAGGCTGGATGCTGCGCAGTAAACTGGCAGCCGGGGCGCG
Organism: Gammaproteobacteria bacterium; assembly: GCA_026998145.1. Taxonomy (GTDB): domain Bacteria; phylum Pseudomonadota; class Gammaproteobacteria; order SZUA-229; family SZUA-229; genus JALTRC01. The sequence continues at coordinate 8,153 of JALTRC010000387.1, read as the reverse complement.
CTGCGCACTGGAACACGGTGGTGTTGCGCCTGTGATTGTGGCTGAGGACGCCGACCTTGAGGATGCCCTGCCCTTGCTGGCCAAGGCCGGTTTTTATCACGCCGGCCAGGTATGTGTTTCGGTACAACGGGTATATGCCCATAAAAGCATTGTACAGAAAGTAGCCGAAACCCTGGCAGACTTAGGCATGGCCATGACCGTGGGGGATCCCACCTCCAGTGAAACTGATATAGGCCCGCTGATTCGTCACGGAGAAACAGAACGGGTGCACCAATGGGTACAGGAAGCCATCGAAAAAGGCGCCACCAAGCTTTGCGGCGGCGAAAAGATTTCCGCTAGTTGTTACCCGGCCACTGTATTACTCGATCCACCGGAAGATGCCATTATCAGCCGCAATGAAATTTTTGGCCCGGTTATCTGCGTATACAGCTACGAGGATATTGATGATGCTATCCAAAGAGCCAACGATCTGCCCTTTGCATTTCAGTCTGCTGTCTTTACAAAAAATATCGACACGGCCATGCATGCCTACAAACAGCTTAATGCTTCCAGCGTTATGGTAAACGATCACACCGCTTTCCGGGTAGACTGGATGCCCTTTGCCGGCCTGAAACAGTCGGGCCTGGGTGTGGGTGGCATCCCCCACACCTTTGAAGATATGCAAATTAAAAAGATGCTGGTATTACGTTCCAGCGCTCTTTAAAGCTTCCTTATTTACGCGGCTTTACGGCTAATTGCCATAGAGTCGCGCCTTTCATTTTCATTCGCCTGATACCACTGCTCGCAAAATACCAGCGCCTCTGTGACTGTTGTGAAATACGCCAGCACATGCCCCTGCTCACTCATTAATGCCACTGAACAATCGGAAATACGTTTAATTTGAAAATTCATAATCTAGCTCCCAGGTTGTTTTTAAGGAAGCTCTGATTAGTTCTGGACGAAACAGTTTGCGTTTAAAATGCGTGGATTCAAGGCGTCGAATCGCACCCAATAGCAGGCTATTGGGAAGATTTGCAACGCAGAAGACGCGTATTTTAAATGTGAAATGTGAGTTCATGAATTAATCAGGGTTTCCTTAAGCGCGGCCAGTTTGCCGGTGAAATATAGACAGAATATGACAGAGGTATAAAATCTTTATGACGGGTATAATCGAGGAACAGAAAAACAATAAATGATTCAAAGGAGATGAAGCCATGAGCAAGAATATTATCTTATGTTCCGATGGCACCGGCAATAAGGGCGGTTACACGCCCGATAGCAATGTTTACAAAATCTATAATGCCATCGAGATTCACGACACCCGCATTCCACAATACACCTTTTATGATAACGGCGTAGGCACATCCACTAATAAATACTGGCGCGCCATTACCGGTGCTTTCGGCGTAGGCATTAAACAGAATGTAATGGACCTGTACACTTTCCTGGCCCTGCATTATGAGCCAGGCGATAAAGTGTTTCTGTTTGGATTTAGTCGGGGCGCAGCGACTATCCGGGCTTTTTGCGGCTTTATTGCCTGCACCGGTCTGGTAAAAGGCAGAGGTCTGAATGACGATAAACTCAAGCAATATACCAGTGAAGCATTTGAGGTTTATAAAAATCATAAAAAAGATCCAGACAGAGCCACCGCCTTTTCACAGCATCCAAACTCCAACGGTATTATCGATATACATTTTGTGGGCGTGTGGGATACGGTCTCTGCACTGGGCTTTCCGAAAGAAACTGACAAAACCAATTTTACTCTCTGTATGCTCGACCTGTGCTTTATGGGGCTGGAAAAAATTCTGGATGTAAAATGGCCACATAATTTTTATCGTTACGGTCTTTTCCCACAAATTAAAAATGCCTGCCAGGCGTTGGCCATTGATGATGAACGCACCGCTTTCTGGCCTAAAGTATGGAATGAAAAAGAATCCCCCGAAACCCGTATCGAGCAGGTCTGGTTTTCGGGCATGCATTCCAATGTTGGCGGCGGCTATGAACGGCAGGGAATGGCCAATGTCACCCTGCACTGGATGATGCTTAGAGCACAGGATCACGGGCTGACATTTAAAAAAGATATTGTCGATCAGGTATATGCCGACAGCAATATTCACGGACGTTTATATAATTCCCGCGATGGTCTGGCCATTTATTACCGTTATCATCCGCGCAATATTAAAAAGCTATGCAGCAATAAATTAAGAGGCAATATAAAAATCCATTGCAGCACGTTCGAGCGAATGCGAAAACGTACAGGCAATTATGCACCGGTTTATCTGCCTGATGAATTTGAAATTACCCAGTCAGCTCTTAACTCGCCGGCAAGCCACCTCACCATTCAGGATCCGGAATGGGATAAACAGAGAAAAATAATTGAGCAGGCCATTTACAAACGTAAGAAAATATACGGTCACTTTATCAGCATGTCATTATTTCTTGCCATCTACCTGATATTTTTTGTACAGGAAACTAAAACCTCGCTGGATGAAATCACCTCAACGGGTTTTTATATTGATTTCATCAAACACACAATGGCCGAATATACGGTGCCCGCCGCACTATATTTATTCCTCGCCTGGCTTTTATACAAACGGCGTAATTACTGGTATCACAAAATGACGCATGGTGCAGAAGCGATTCGTAAAATCATTGTTAAAGCGTTACCTCGGCCATAACCAGGCCGCGCCCCTAACACCACTGGAGTCGCCATATTCTGGCGGCACCAGCCGGGTTAATACCACATCAGAAAAAACAAACTCCCGCCAAAGTTCTGGTATGTTCTGATACAGCCGCTGAATATTGGACATGCCACCACCCAGCACAATCACATCCGGATCCAGAATATTAATCACATGAGCCAGCGCCCGGGCCATACGATGCTCATATCGCTGCACACACTGCTCGGCTTTTATATCGCCCTGCGCTGCCTTTTCTACAATTTCTTTCGCTGACAGTTTTTGCTGATTTAATAAATAATAATCTGCTGCCATCCCAGGGCCGGATAAAAAAGCTTCAATACAACCCTGCTTACCGCAATAACAATCCGGCCCCGGCCGTTCATTATCCTGTGGCCAGGGCAATGGATTATGTCCCCACTCACCGGCAATACCATGGGGACCGTTTAACATTTTTCCATGCACCACCACACCGGCACCTGTGCCAGTACCCACAATCACACCAAACACAACATCCGCACCAGCTGCCGCACCATCAGATGCTTCTGACAGGGCAAAGCAATTGGCATCATTACTGATACGAATTTCCCGCTGCAAATATTTTTGTAAATCATCTTTAAACGGCTGCTGATTTAAACACACGGAATTGGAGTTGCGCAGCAAACCACTGGCAGGAGACAGGGAGCCGGGTGTGCCTATACCAATAGAACATTTTTCAGACACGGCATTTTCTGTGGTTTCAACCAGTTTTTTAATGGTATCCAGGATGGCAATATAATTATGCTGCGGCGTATCCACCCGCTTCCGAAAAATGATTTGATTTTGCGAATCCAGCACAATAATCTCAATTTTCGTGCCACCCAGATCAATACCAATACGCATCGCTATCTAAACCTTATTCATAATACTTTTGGACACTTTAGGAAACCTCCCCCTTTTCAAAGGGGGAATGAGGGGGATTTAAAAACTGTCAGCTTTGAACACTCTAAAAATACCGTGTTTTAACTTGAACGACTTCAAATCTCCCCCGTCCCCTCTTTGCTAAAGAGGGGAGCTGATAGCTTAACTTGCTGACCTGGGTCATAACTCAAGACTCATGACTAACAACTACTTTGTCATCTTAGCCAAACGCTCAGACTTCCAGTAAACCTCATCCTCCCCCGCCTCACGACTCAACACCCGGCAGAGCACAAATAATAAATCAGACAGCCGATTGATATAGGCTTTTAACTGATCTCCCACTTCCATTTCACGAGCCAGCTTCACAATACTGCGCTCAGCCCGCCGGCACATGGCCCGGGCCAGATGACATTGTGATGCTGCCTTACCACCGCCGGGCAAAATAAATTCCAGCAACGGCGGCAGGTCTTCATTTAATCGATCCAGATTTTGTTCCAGCCATTCAATGCGCTCGGCCTTAATCAATGATCGATCATCCATGACCAGCTCCGAGCCAAGATTAAATAAATCATGTTGAATGGTCAGCAGTAATTCCCCAATGTCCTGCGAGGGGCTTTCGCTGATGACCAGCCCAATATGACAGTTTAACTCATCAATATCACCAATCGCCGCCACACGGGCACTGTCCTTTTCAACACGCACACCGCCGCCCATGCCGGTGGAACCTTTATCCCCTGTGCGGGTATATATTTTGGATAATCTGTATCCCATTGTTCGCTACCTGTTTTATAATGCCGAGGTCATCATTCTATCCCATTGGTCAATGCAAAAAACCCTGCTTCTGATTATTTTTTTATGCCTGCTCAGTGCTGCCAGTTTTATGCTGGCATTATCCGTGGGCAGTATTCATTTCAGTATGCAGGAAATCTATAACAGCCTGCTGAATAACGCAGCCCATACTGATAAAACCAATATTACACAAACCATTATTTTTGAGCTGCGCCTGCCCCGTGCACTGGTGGCCTATATCAGTGGCGGAATGCTGGCACTGGCCGGCCTGCTTATGCAAATATTATTACGCAATCCTCTGGCCGACCCCTATATTTTAGGGGTTTCCGGTGGTGCATCCGTGGCGGCCTTACTGGCCATGAGCATTGGACTGGGTAGTGTACTGGTTTCCACCGCCGCCTTTTCCGGCGCACTGATTTCCATTTTACTGGTGTTTGTGCTGGCACAGGGTCGCGGTAGCTGGAATGCCAATCGCCTGTTACTCACCGGCGTAGTACTGGCCGCAGGCTGGGCGGCAGCGATTAATTTTATTTTAACTGCGGCCCCGGATGAGCCACTGCGAGGCATGCTGTTCTGGTTAATGGGCGACATTAACCACAGCAATATGAATATTTATTATTTATATCTTCTGCTGATCGCCACCTTTATCAGTTTTATACTGGCGCCTTCCTTAAATATTTTATCCCGCGGAGATTTACAGGCCAGCGCCCTGGGCGTTGAAATCAAACCCTTGCGCAGCGGATTGTTTTTACTGGCCTCAGCACTCACCGCCTTTGCTGTGGTACAGGCTGGTAGCATTGGTTTTATTGGTTTAATTGTGCCCCACATGTTACGCCTGATGATTGGCAGCGACCACCGTATACTGGTGCCCGCATGCGTATTACTGGGGGGCAGCTTACTGTTAATTTCAGACACACTGGCGCGCAGTATTTTAGCCCCCCAACAACTACCGGTCGGCGTTATTACCGCTGCACTGGGTGTGCCTTTCTTTTTATATTTATTAAACCTGGGCTTTAAACGTGAACAGTAAAACCACTTTACTTGAAGCCCGTGATTTAAATATTCATATCGGTGACAAACCAATATGTACAGATTTAAAAATGACTTTTAAGGCAGGAGAAGTCTGGGGAATACTGGGCCGCAATGGTTCAGGAAAAACCACCCTCTTACACACTCTCGCTGGCCTGCGTTCACCGACATCCGGTGAGATATTGGTAAAACAGAAAAAAATAACAGACTATACCCGCAAACAGCTTGCCAGGCAGTTAGGTATTTTATTACAGAATAATCAAAGCACTTTTCCCAGCACTGTTCTGGAGTCTGCATTATGTGGACGACACCCCCATATTCGTCGGCTGCAATGGGAGTCGGCCAGGGATATTGAAATCACCAGACAGGCATTGAAAGATGTGGATATGCAGTCATTAATCAAGCGCAGCACACAGACGCTTTCCGGTGGCGAATATCAACGATTATCCATTGCCACCTTACTGGCCCAACAAACCGGAATTAATTTACTGGATGAACCGGAGGCCGCACTGGATTTACACTACCAGATAAAACTGCTTGAGCATTTTCAGTCACTGGCAAAACAGCAGAATAAACTGGTTATTATGTGTATCCATGATATTAATCTGGCGGCCAGATTCTGTAGCCATTTTTTAATGCTGTATGCTAATGGACAATTTACCACCGGCAGAAAAGAAGATGCGCTGACAAAGGATAAGCTTCAAATGGTCTATCAACATCCTTTTGATCTTGTACTGACTAAAAACCGAAAGATTTTTATTCCCGCATAAAAAAAGGGCAGCTCACAAAGAGCCGCCCTTTTACAGGATTTGAATTAGTCCCGGAAAACCACTTTCGTTGGATTAAGCTGCGTATCTATAACCGCCACTTCTGAGCCATCTGTTGTATCAATCACATGCAGGCTGGCATTGGTACTATCACTCACCCAAAGATCACCATCCTCATCCAGGGTAATAGATGAGATCTGCCCGTTTAATAATGCTGTGTTATTCGTTGCCGAAGCAATACCTGTTGAAGGATTAAACTGATAAAGTGTGTTATCAGTGAAACCTGCATAGCCAATAAAGTATGCCTGGGTAGCTGACTTAATCGTAAAGCCGGCGATCTTACCATAGGGTGAAACACCTGCATTATCATCATCCAGCACCAGTTTTGTGGTGTAGTCAGTCACATTAATTTTTTCTACGCCACCAATAAATGTTCCCGAACTATAGCTTCCAATAGCACTAATATACACACTATTGTCTTCCGGCAGATACACCACATTTGAATTAGGATTACGAATACTCAAAGGAATACCTTTTACATTATCACCAAAATAACCCGTTTCAATTTCCGTATCAGTTGCCACATCAAATACAGCTACATAGGATGTATTATCCGGCGAATAACCCGCAAGTCGCTGCATGGTAATAAACAGTTTGCCATCGACAATCACGCCATTATTCATTTCAGGTTTACCATCACCATCATCATAGGCGCTTAAATCCAGCTCACCAATTTTAAATTCAGCTTCTGTGGTTGCCGATGGATTCACTATCCATACATTGGTTTTACCGTAGCGAAGAATATAGGCCTTGGTTTCACTGGCAAATATAATGGTTTGAGGGTTGCTGGAAACCGCATCATCAACACTGTCTTTTGTTGAAAACTGCCAGACTGGTGTTTGTGGATCATCAAAAGAAAATTTGGTTATATTTTCACCGGAATAACGTTCAATGCGATAGAAATAATTACCATGTGCGGCCACTGTAATATCTGAATCAGTTGGCAATAAATTATTCAGCGCAGTAAATGTACCATCCGATTCACGCTTTATACCCGCATGGGAACCACTGGTATAGTCTGATGCCACGGTTGCTGCCACAACATCAACAGCACCTTCCGGACGAGAATTATCCTCATTACTACAGGCTACAACGCTAGTGGCCAGCACAATGGCCAGTATATTTTTAATACTCATTAAATCACCTCTTTAAAATGTATATTGATAGTTAAAAAAAAATGATCGGCCGGGCCTGTCCCAGACACGATCAAAATTTGCATACAATGAATTGCTTAGATTATTCACCTGTAATGCCATTGTATGTTTTTGCCATTTCTTGCTTAGCGCAAGATCCAGCAGATAATAATCATCCCCCCGCCTTCCATTGGGGGAATCCCAGTAAATATCCTTATTCAGAGATTGCTGCGCCGATATTTTCCAGCTGCTTTTTAAATAGGCCACATACAGGCTATAACTTTGCCGATACTGACCGGGGATGATTTTATTATTGGCATCGGGCCTTTCGCTGAAAGCTCGCGGGTTCATCAAAGTGCCGTTAAAGACAATATTCCAGTGATTTGACGGATAGAGTTTTATATCCCATTCAAAACCCGTTATTTTTCCACTGGAAACATTATCGGCCACGCTGATCCCCTGTGAATTATAAATACGCACAATCAGATCATCTGCACGATTATAAAAAAGCCCCGCATATATACTGGCATCATGAAGCCAGTGATAGGCTCTGAATACTTTATAATTGACCCCGGCATCCATATTGATTCCGGTTTCCGGTTTTAGCTCTTCATTACCCCGAAATAAACCCTGGTTACCAAACAATTCCGAGAAAACAGGAACACGGGTATAACGGCCATAGTTAAATATCAGTGACGAGTTTGCATTGATAAAATACTTCATTCCCAGCTGGGGCTGGGTAATACGGTATTGTTTATCTGCCTGCTGTTTAAGTGCACCAAACATATCAATGGCATAATCCAGGGAATCTTTTATAT
>JALTRC010000386.1 GCA_026998145.1 Gammaproteobacteria bacterium | reverse complement strand
TTGTTGCTGTCCCGGCTTTAACAGCCGATTAAAGCCTGAAAAGCTATTAAAATTCCCCGAAAAACCTTTATAAAATTATTTAATGGCTATAACTTAATGAAATTTAAGTATATTTTTTTGTCTATGTAAATAAACTTGTAATTTCTAATTAAATCACTACCATTACTCCCATATTAAAAAAGCCCCAGGGGCGAGATGCAGGAGTAAACCTATGACTGATCCCATCAATATACCGGATATGGATCCTCAGGAAACCCAGGAATGGCTGGATGCCCTTGAAGCGGTGCTGGAAAATGAAGGCCCGGAACGGGCCCACTTTTTACTGGAACAGCTTATCGACCAGACTCGTCGCTCCGGTGACAATCTTCCCCATTCTTCCACCACTGCCTATGTGAATACCATTCCCACCCACTTGCAGGCACCCCATCCGGGTAATGTGGCCATAGAATCCCGCATCCGTTCCTTTATTCGCTGGAATGCGGCGGCCATGGTGGTGCGGGCCAACCGCAAGGCATCCGAGCTGGGCGGTCATATAGCCAGTTTTGCTTCTGCGGCAACCCTGTATGACACAGGTTTTAATCATTTCTGGCGGGCGCCCACCCATGAGCATGGTGGTGATCTGGTGCTATTCCAGGGGCATTCGGCACCGGGCATGTACTCCCGCGCTTTTATGGAAGGCCGCTTGACGGCTGAGCAGCTGGATAATTTCCGTCAGGAAGTGGACGGCAATGGTCTGTCATCCTATCCCCACCCCTGGCTGATGCCCGATTTCTGGCAGTTCCCCACCGTATCCATGGGGCTGGGGCCGCTACAGTCTATTTATCAGGCGCGCTTTATGAAGTACCTGCATGATCGGGGTATTTCTGATACCCGGGATCGTAAGGTATGGACCTTTATTGGTGACGGTGAAGTGGATGAGCCGGAAACTCTGGGTGCGATTTCGCTGGGCGCCCGGGAAAAGCTGGATAACTTAATCTGGGTGATTAACTGTAATCTGCAACGTCTGGATGGCCCGGTGCGGGGCAATGGCAAGATTATTCAGGAGCTGGAAGCCATCTTCCGGGGTGTTGGCTGGAAGGTCATCAAGGTTATCTGGGGCAGCTACTGGGAGCCACTGCTGGCCAAAGACAAGGACGGCCTGCTGAAGCGTCGCATGATGGAATGTGTGGATGGGGATTTCCAGAACTACAAATCCAAGGATGGCGCCTATGTGCGCGAGCATTTCTTTGGCAAGTATCCTGAGCTGAAAGCCATGGTGGCCAATATGTCCGATGATGACATCTGGCGTCTGAACCGTGGCGGCCATGATCCTTACAAGGTGTATGCGGCCTATCATGAAGCGGCCAATACAGTTGGCCAGCCGGTGGTGATTCTGTCCCACACGGTGAAAGGCTATGGCATGGGTGAAGCGGGTGAAGGTCAGATGCGCACCCACTCCCAGAAGAAGCTGGATGAAGAGGAAATGATTGCCTACAAGAATCGTTTCAATATTCCCCTGTCTGATGAGCAGGCGGCGGCGGCCGAGTATTATCATCCGGGCACGGATTCTGAAGAATACAAATATATGATGGAGCGTCGCAAGGCCCTGGGCGGCTCCATGCCGGTACGTAACCATGCGGCGGCGCCACTGGATGTGCCCCCCTTATCCGTATTCGAGCCAATTTTGAAAGGCTCGGGCGATCGTGAAATGTCCACCACCATGGCCTTTGTGCGTCTGCTTACCCTGATTACCCGCGACAAGAATATGGGCAAAAACGTGGTACCGATTGTGCCAGATGAAGCACGCACCTTTGGTATGGAAGGTATGTTCCGCCAGCTGGGTATTTATTCTTCTGTGGGGCAGTTGTACACCCCTCAGGATAAAGAGCAGGTGATGTTCTACAAGGAAGATAAAACCGGGCAGATTCTGGAAGAAGGTATTAACGAAGCCGGCGCCATGGCTTCATGGATTGCCGCGGCCACCGCCTATAGCACCCATGGTGTGAATATGGTGCCTTTCTATATTTACTATTCCATGTTTGGTTTCCAGCGTGTCGGTGATCTGGCCTGGATGGCGGGTGATATGCAGGCGCGGGGCTTTCTGCTGGGGGGTACTGCCGGTCGTACTACGCTGGCGGGCGAAGGCCTGCAGCATCAGGATGGTCATTCCCATACGCTGGCGGCCACCATTCCAAACTGCGTCACTTATGATCCTACCTTTGGCTATGAGCTGGCGGTGATTATTCAGGACGGCATGCGCCGTATGTATAAGGATCAGGAAAATGTGTTCTATTACATCACCGTGATGAATGAAAACTATGTGCAGCCGGCCATGCCAAAAGGCGTGGAAGAGGGCATTATCAAGGGCATGTATCTGTTATCCGGTGGTGGCAAGCGGCGCAAGAAAATTCAGCTGATGGGTTCCGGCACCATTTTGCGTGAAGTCATCCGCGCCGGTGAAATGCTGGATAAGGACTGGTCGGTGGATGCGGATATCTGGAGCGTCACCAGCTACAACGAGCTGCGTCGGGAAGCCCAGGAAGTGGATCGTTGGAATATGCTGCATCCGCTGGAAGATCCTAAGGTGTCTTATATTGAAAAATGCCTGAAAGATCGTCGTGGGCCGGTATTGTCGGCAACCGATTATATCAAGGGCTATTCAGACCAGATTCGCAAATGGGTGCCGGCCCAGTATGATGTGCTGGGCACCGATGGCTTTGGGCGCTCCGATACCCGCGCCCAGTTGCGCAAGCATTTTGAAGTCAATGCAGAGTATATTGTCGTTGCCGCATTGAAATCACTGGCGGATGATGGCCAGTTCCCGGCAGGCAAGGTGCAGGAAGCCATTGAAAAATATGGCATTAACCCTGAGAAAACCAGCCCGGCCAAGGCCTGATACTAATCGCCCCAAGGGCGGCTTAAAAGAATAGTGGAGAAGAACCATGAGTGAAATGGTTGAAGTTAAAGTACCCGATATTGGTGATTTTGATGCGGTGGAAGTCATTGAAGTGCTGGTGGCGGAAGGGGATAGCATCAACGCGGAAGATTCGCTGATTACGGTTGAGTCTGACAAGGCGGCCATGGAAATTCCCAGCAGCCACAGTGGTGTGGTGAAAGAGCTGAAAGTCAATGTGGGTGACAGCGTATCTGAAGGCAGTGTGATTTTAATGCTGGAAGCCAGTGATGGGGCAGAAACCCCGGCGCAGCCGGCATCAGAGCCGGAGCCGGAAGCGGCCCCAGTTGAGGAAGTCAAAACAGAGGCGGCCCCAGCCCCTGCACCGGCTCCTGCTTCCGCACCAGCGCCAGCACCCAGCCGTCCTTCCCCCACTGCCCATATTGATGCGGTGAGTTTTAAAAAGGCCCATGCTTCCCCGGCTGTGCGTAAATTTGCCCGGGAACTGGGAGCAGACTTATCCAAAATTAGCGGCAGCGGTAACAAGGGGCGTATTTTAAAATCTGATGTGCAGGCCTTTATCAAGCAGGCCTTAAGTCAACCGGCCACTGTGGGTGGCGGTGCCAGCCTGGGCATAGAGCCTATGCCGGCCATTGATTTTAGCCAGTGGGGGGATGTAGAGGTTCAGCCGCTAACCAAAATCAATAAACTCACCGGTAAATTCATGCACCGTAACTGGGTGAATATTCCCCATGTGACGCAATTTGATGAGGCGGATATTACCGAGCTGGAAGCCTTCCGCAAGCAGGCCAATATCGATTACGCTGATGAAGGTATAAAGGTCACCATGCTGTCCTTTATGATGAAGGCGGTGGTTGCCGGGCTGAAAAAATTCCCTCGCTTTAATAGCTCTTTGGATGCCACAGGTGAAAACCTGATTCAGAAACAGTATTACCATATTGGTATTGCGGTGGCGACGCCGGATGGCCTGGTGGTGCCGGTAATTCAGAATGTGGATCAGAAGTCCCTGTCGGAACTGGCCAGAGAGCTACGGGAAGTCTCCATCAAGGCGCGGGATAAAAAACTCAAACCTTCAGATATGCAGGGCGGCTGTTTCACCATTTCCAGTTTGGGTGGCATTGGTGGCACCAGCTTTACGCCAATTGTAAATGCACCGGAAGTGGCTATTTTAGGGGTTTCCCGTTCCAGTATGAAACCCGTATGGAATGGCAAGGAATTTGAGCCACGCTTAATGTGCCCCTTATCCCTGTCTTATGACCACCGGGTAATTGATGGTGCCGAAGGTGCTGCCTTTACCACTTATTTGAGTAAGGTGCTGTCGGATGTGCGTCACTTATTGATGTGATCGTTAATGGGCCATTCCTGCACAGGCGGGAATTTAAATTAGACTGAAGAAGACAGGCCGCACGTCATTCCCGCGCAGGCGGGAATCCACCAGTCAGGCTTCATTATTAAATTCCTGTTCGATCAGGAATAAAAAACCAGAATACATAAAGCGGAGTTGCCATGAGCACAGTAGACATTAAAGTACCGGACATAGGGGATTTTGATTCCGTCGAAGTTATCGAAATTTTAGTGGCTCCCGGTGATCAGGTGCAGGAAGAAGATTCATTAATTACGGTTGAGTCCGATAAAGCCAGCATGGAAATTCCCTCACCCCAGGCGGGTAAGGTGGTTTCGATTGCCGTTAATATCGGTGACTCTATTTCCGAAGGCAGTGTGATTTTGCAAATGGAAACATCTGCCGAAGCCCCAGCGCCTGTTGAAGAAACATCACCGCAAGCAGAACCACCGGCAGTTGAAGCAGAAGCCGCAGTGGCGCCCACTGCCAGTTCTTTTGAGGGCACAGCCGATCATCATGCTGAAGTTGTAGTATTGGGCTCCGGCCCCGGTGGTTACACGGCGGCATTCAGAGCTGCCGATTTAGGCAAGCAGGTGATTCTGATTGAGGCGGAAGATGTGCTGGGGGGTGTGTGTTTGAATGTGGGCTGCATTCCATCCAAGGCTTTATTGCATGTGGCAGAAGTGGTGAGCGAAGCCGAGGAGTTTGAAGATGTTGGGGTGACATTTAAAAAGCCCAAAATCGATACGGATAAACTGCGCGCCCATAAAAATAAAGTTATTGGTAAATTAACCGGCGGTTTAAAACAGCTGGCCAAACAGCGCAAGGTTCAGATTGTAAACGGCTATGGAAAATTTACATCCGACCACAGCATTGAAGTCAGCGCCGCCGATGGTACAAAACAAACCGTCTCCTTTGATAACTGCATAATCGCCGCTGGTTCATCAGTAGCCAAATTACCCTTTGTACCCTGGGAAGATGAGCGTGTGTGGGATTCCACCGATGCGCTGGAAGTGAATAATATACCCAAACGTCTGCTGGTTGTGGGCGGCGGTATTATCGGTCTGGAAATGGCCACGGTTTACCATGCTCTGGGAGCAAAGATTACCGTGGTTGAATTAGGTCCCGGCCTGATTCCCGGCGCCGATCGGGACTTAATCCGTCCTTTTGAAAAGCAGCTTAAAAAACGTTACGAAAATATTTTTGTGAATACAAAAGTCACAGAAATCAATGCCACTAAAAAGGGTATCGTTTGTAAGTTTGAGGGCAAGAATGCGCCGCAGGAAGATACTTTTGATAATGTGCTGGTGGCCATTGGCCGCACGCCCAATGGCAAGTTAATCGATGCGGAAAAAGCCGGTGTTATGGTGAATGAGCATGGCTTTATCGAAGTGGATAATCAGCAGCGTACCAATGTGGATCATATTTTTGCTATTGGTGATGTGGTGGGGCAGCCCATGCTGGCACACAAGGCAACCCATGAGGCGAAAGTCGCCGCTGAAGTGATTGATGGCCAGAAGCGTTATTTCGATGCCCGCACCATTCCATCGGTGGCTTATACCTCACCGGAAGTGGCCTGGTGTGGACAAACCGAAGAGCAGTTAAAAGCAGAAGGCATTCAATACGAAAAAGGTGTTTTCCCCTGGGCGGCCAGTGGTCGTGCTTTGTCGGTGGGAGCGGAAGCCGGTATGACAAAAATGTTATACGATGCGAACACTCATCAATTACTGGGCGCAGGTATTCTAGGCAAGAATGCAGGTGAGTTAATTGCCGAGGCCGCACTGGCGGTTGAAATGGGTGCGGAGATCGATGATATTGCTTTGACAATTCATCCCCACCCGACATTATCTGAAACTCTTAACTTTGCCACCGAGGTGGCCGAAGGCAGTTGTACGGATATATATTTGCCTAAGAAGTAAATTTATTTTCAGATCTTAAAGAAGAAGCCAGCTTTTTGCTGGCTTTTTTGTCTGTGTTTGTTGGGTTAGAGCCGGGCGCGGTATCCGTAAACATCACGAAAAAAAACATACCAGGCCAGAATGATTCACAGACGCTCTGGTATAAAAACTAATCCAGTAAAGAACGAACCCGGGCCAATAACTCCTGAGAGTTATAAGGCTTATGCAATAAGTTTTTATGTAATGTTGTATCCGCCATCTTAATATGCCGGTCATCACTAAAGCCACTGGCCAGCTGAATTTTTATATGGGGATATTGTTTCTGTACAATACTGGCTAATTCATAACCATCCATATCCGGCATAATGACATCAGAAATCAGTAGATCAATTTTTTCTTTTTCAAGAATATCCAGTGCCTGTTGAGCATTGTTTGCAGTGAAAGTCTGATACCCCTGCTGGGATAGAATATTATCGATTAAATCCAGTAGTGCAGGTTCGTCATCAACAATTAATATATTCTCCCCGCCTCTCATGCTGGTAGGTTCTTTTACCGTGTTGTTCCTGTTTTCTTCATTAGAATCTACATGGCGGGGGAAATATAAAATAAACTGGGAACCATGACCGGGTTCGGAATACACTTTAATTGTGCCACCACTGCGTTCAACAAAGCCATATACCTGGCTTAAGCCAAGGCCGGTCCCCTTGTCACCCTTGGTGCTGAAAAAAGGATCAAATATTTTCTGTTTTATTTCTTCAGCCATACCATGGCCGGTATCAGTCATACTGAGTACTACATAATCACCGGGGTTTATTTGCAGTTTCTGGGCGTCAGCTTCTGTGATGTGTTCATTATGGGTGCGAATAGTGAGCTGGCCATTTGAGTCTATGGCATGCATGGCATTGATGCTGATATTTAATATTGTGTCTTCCAGATCATTGGTGTCCAGCTTTACCGGCCAGAGTTGTTTATCAAGATTAAATATTAATTTAATGCGCGGGGTGAGGGTTTTTTCCAGCATGTTTCTGGAATCTTCCAGCAGATTATTGATATTCACTTCCTGTGTTTCGGTTACTTTTTTACGTGAGAATGAGAGCAGCTTCTGAGTGAGTTTTGCACCTCTTTCTCCGGCGGAATATATTTGCTGGGCATAGGTGCTGAGTTTTGGATGCTGGTCATTAAGAGCATTTTGCAGAATTTCTGCATAACCTAAAATAACACCCAGCATATTATTGTAGTCATGGGCAATACCGCCGGTTAGTTTGCCCAGGGCATCCATTTTCTGGGTGCGTTGAATGATTTCTTCCTGATGCTTAAAGTGGCTTAAATCATGGCATGAAGCGATAAATCGCCGTTTTCCGCTTGAGTCGCTTGAGAGTTCGGCAACCATCAGGCGCATTGGGAATGTTTTGCCTTCCTTATGTTTTGCGGTGACTTCGAGTCCCGTGCCGATAATTTTGGCTATGCCTGTTTTAATATAGTTTTTCAGATACGCATTATGCTGGCTTGCATCCGGTTCCGGCATAAGCATATTGACATTCTGGCCAATCATTTCATTTGCTGTATAGCCAAATAATGTTTCTGCCGATTTGTTAAAGCTAAGCACGGTGCCACATTCATCTATAGAAATAACACCGTCAACCATAGAGTCAAGGATTTCCCTCTGCTCCAGCTCTTTTTGTTCCAGTGCCTGTATGGCCCGTTTTTCCCGGGTAATATCCTGCACAATTGAAATAGCGCCAATGGCTTCATCGGCTTCATTTTTAAGTAATGAGGTATGCCATTCACACAGAATAATCTGGTTGTCTTTGGTCAGGTTTTCATTGGTTGATGTTGATGGCTGGTTGCTGTCTACCAGATCCTGCCAGATTTTTTCTACATCTATTTTCACATCGCAAGGTAATAGTATTTGCGTTGTTTTTCCATAGGCCTCTTCATAGCTATAGCCAAATATTTTTTCAGCGGCATTATTCCAGCCGATTATTTCAAATTTTGTGTTCCATTCAATGGTGGCCAGTGGGGACTGTTCACGATAAAGCATTAGATGCTGGGAATATGAGCGTATTTCCTGCTCCATTTTTCGGCGCTGATTAATGTCATGGCCTTCGATAATAATATGGCTGATTTTGTTATTTTCATCAAATACGGGCTGGATGGAAAAATCAATCCAGAATGCACCTTTAATGGTATTGATGGCAATGTCTCTATGTCTTGTCCTGCCTTCTCTGGCAGCTTCAAAGTCACTGATAATCTGTTGTTGCACTTCAGGATTATGGTTGAAGGGTGCAAGCGTCCAGAATTTGGAACCCAGTATTTCACTGTATTGCAGGCCGGATAATTTGACTGCCGGACTATTAGTAAATAGAAACTCACCCTGAAGATTTAAAATACCAACCAGTGACTGCATGCCATCGAGTACATCCTGCAGGGTTTTCTGTTGTTGTTTTAAATTTTCACGAAGCTGATATTTTTCGGTTACATCATTAAATACCAGAATCATGCCCTGTATTTCTCCGTTGTCGCGGATAGGCGCGGCTGAGTCGGCAATCTGGTATTCTGTTTTATCTTTTGAAATAAGTGTTGTATGGTTGCTTAAATAGACGATCTCTCCGGTACTGATGACTTTATCAACCGGGTTGTCGATAGGTTTTCGTGTTGTGGCGTCTACAATAGGGAAGATGGTTTTTACCGATTTTCCTCTGGCTTCATTAATCGTCCAGCCGGTGAGTTGTTCGGCTACCGGGTTAAGCCGGGTTACATTTCCCTGTGCATCTGTTGCAATAACCGCATCACCGATGCTGTTGAGGGTGACAGATAAATTCTTTTCCCGTTCAATAATCGTTTTATGCTGTTCCTGTACTTCTTTGGCCATGTTATTAAAACTGATGCTTAAATCAGTTAATTCATCACGGCCGGAAACAGGGATACGAATACCGTGATTGTTTTTTGAGAATTCAGTGGCAGCGTGACTAATGGTTTTTATGCGGCGGTTAATTGAAAAATGAAAGTAAATAACCAGTCCCAGGCCGGTTAGTAATATCAGTAGAAGATCCGGTAGTAGTGTTGATTTAAGCAGTTCCTGATTTTTTCTATCTACCCAGCCCATATCAATGCGTAATAGCATGGCGCCAATTTTATCAGAGTGGATGGACTGATTGGAAAGTCGTCCCAGAACAACAGGTGCTATGGCATAGAGTGTTTTTTTATCATCGGAATGCCAGAGAATATTTTTGTAATGACTTTTTGAGCGATCCAGATAAAACATTATTTTATCTATGGAACTGGAATGATATAGATCGGATAGTTTTTTTCCAATATCCTCAATATGGGTCGAGGCAATGATCTTCTGTTTGTTATCCAGCAATACGGCCTGTTCAATATCGGTTTGCACACCCAGTGCTGTAATATTTTTTTGAATCTCTTCGAAGGCTCTATTTTTGGCCATGTACTCCAGATTTTGCTGATAGTTAATCAGCAGTGCGCGTATGTCTTCTTCGACTTCTGCGTTAGCGGATTTTTTGTACTGTTGCGATGTGGACCAGAAAAGCATAATGCTTTGCACGGTGACGATTAATAATATCGCCAGGAATATTTTCAGGCTTAAGGGCCATTTGAATGTTTTATTTTTCGACATTGCCAGCTCGCATGGGGGGTCGGTGCTGTAGTTTATTCTGACTAAACAGCTGGGATGGTGGTGCAGCTGATTTGAGCAAAGATTCTTTTACCATGATTGCAGATAGTTTTTTGACTGCCTTTAACAGTTCAGGGGGATGTTGTTGTAACAGTGCCTGATTTTGTTGGGGGCTGGGTAGAATTAAGCCATCATAACTGGCCAGGGTATCTGCAGGGCTGAGCTTCATCCGTTGGGATAAAATTTCAGCCGATTTTTGAGGCTGCTTTTTTAACATATCTAATGCCCGGTACCAGCCGTCCAGTAAATATTGTAGTTGTTTGGGATAACGCTTCAGGTAATCCTCTC
>JALTRC010000385.1 GCA_026998145.1 Gammaproteobacteria bacterium | reverse complement strand
CAAATCCACTATTAGCATAGGGATTGTATTCTGACAGAGACAGTAATGGGATAATGGTTGGTTCCGGAAATAATACCGAAACCAGAGACAGGCTTCCATCAGCTTGATAGAGCCCATTTAATTCAAGTCTGATAGACAGGCTGCATTCGATGCATGTAAGGGGTTCCGTATTGTAAACACTCAGGCTACCACTGGTTGTGTAATCCGGTTCCCCAGACTGGTAGTTAAAAGCATGACCCGCGATGGCGTCAGTTGAATTCATACCAAGGTAAAAGCTCGGTAAGGTGTCTGGGTATCCATTGATCTGGTCCGTAAAAACATTAAACAGGTTTGAAGCTGCCAGAAGAGTCGGGGCTTCCAGCCAGACATTACCGCTGTAGGCGCTACTGGATACAGTGCTATTGCCGAATTCATCGTAGCCGTTAGTAATGGAGCCAGAAGGATTATACAGGTTGTATCGAATGAGCCAGGAGTCGCCGGTGGATCGACTTATCTGTACGGCTGCTGCATTCTGATCTGAAATATATTGCTGACTGCCCCAGTTTACTGTGCAATCGGCTAATGCGGCAGAGTTGCAACCGGAGTCCAGGGAAATATTGCCAGGGTCAATGGGTGCTGCTGAAGCGGCAGATGATATTGCCAATAATAAGCCGGCTTTTATACTTGATGGTATTTTCATGGTAAGACTCTTCCTAAGTTGTAATCATGATAGGTATTTGTGAAAGGCAATCCCTGTGCCAAGCTTATAAGAGGCTGTTTTTGCAGGTTAAATTATATTTTTCTGAATTATTTTTTACAAAAATGTAATGAATATCGACGCGGCCGATGGAGGAAAGAACAGGGTTTTCTGGTAAGATGCCCTCCATGATTACTTACCCTGATATTAATCCTGTTGCTCTGGATTTAGGTTTTGCCAAAATCCACTGGTATGGCCTGATGTATTTAATTGGCTTTTTAGGCGCCTGGTGGCTGGGTAATGCTCGCTGCAAAATGCCCGGCTCTAGCTGGGATAAAGAGCAGGTCTCCGATGTTATTTTTTATGGGGCTCTGGGTGTCGTACTGGGCGGCCGCATTGGTTATATCCTGTTTTATAACTTTTCTGCTTTTCTGGATAACCCGCTTATTTTATTTAAGATCTGGCAGGGGGGCATGTCATTCCATGGGGGCATGTTAGGTGTCTTTATTGCCCTTTATCTGTTTGCCAAAAAAACAAACCGAACATTTTTTCAGGTCAGTGATTTTATTGCACCCATGGTGCCGATTGGTTTAGGGGCGGGGCGAATTGGCAACTTTATTAATAAGGAACTCTGGGGGCGTCCGGTTGAATCATCCATTCCCTGGGCGATGGATTATGGGGATCATATTGCCAGACACCCGTCTTCTTTGTATCAGGCATTAACGGAAGGTTTGTTGCTGTTTATTATTCTGTTTTTTTATTCCCGTAAGCCGCGCCCGACGATGGCGGTGAGTGCCGTATTTATGATTGGCTATGGCAGCTTCCGTTTTATAACGGAGTTTTTCCGTACGCCGGATGCACAGCTTGGCTATATTGCTTTTGGCTGGATGACCCGAGGCCAGGAGCTATCCATTCCAATGGTGCTATTTGGGCTATATCTTTTTTACCTTATTCGAAAAAAACAGGCGAATGCTAGATGAAACAATACCTGGACTTAATGCGTCATGTAAAAGAACAGGGCGTACAAAAGGGTGACCGCACAGGCACTGGAACCGTTTCTGTTTTTGGCTATCAGATGCGTTTTAATCTGGCGGAAGGTTTTCCACTGGTGACGACCAAAAAATGTCATCTCAAATCGATTATTCATGAACTTCTGTGGTTTTTAAAAGGCGAAACCAATACCCGTTATTTAACGGAAAATGGCGTAAAAATCTGGAATGAATGGGCAGATGAAAAAGGTGACCTAGGCCCGGTATATGGTTATCAATGGCGAAACTGGCCAGCCCCGGATGGGCAACATATCGATCAGATTTCCGAAGTGGTTGAACTGTTAAAAAACAAACCCAATAGCCGCCGTATTATTGTTTCAGCCTGGAATGTGGCAGACCTGCCGGATGAATCCATAAGCCCGCAGGATAATGTTAAACAGGGACGCATGGCGCTGGCTCCCTGTCATGCTTTTTTTCAGTTTTATGTGGCTGATGGAAAACTATCCTGTCAGCTTTATCAGCGCAGTGCGGATATATTTTTAGGCGTGCCATTTAATATTGCATCCTATGCTCTGCTGACCATGATGATCGCGCAGGTTTGTGATCTTAAATTAGGTGACTTTGTTCATACATTAGGTGATGCCCATTTATATTCCAACCATCTTGAGCAGGCCGATGAGCAACTTTCAAGAAAACCTTATACCTTGCCAAAGATGAAAATCAATCCGCAAATAAAATCGATCTTTGATTTCAGTTTCGATGATTTCGAGTTGATTGATTATCAAAGCCACCCCCATATCAAAGCACCTATTTCCATATAAGCATGAAAATTTCTCTGATTTGTGCGATGGATAAAAATCGTCTGATCGGGCGAGAAAACGGGCTTCCCTGGCACCTGCCGGCTGACTTCAGGCACTTTAAAGAAATCACATTGAATAAACCGGTAATCATGGGTCGTAAAACCTTTGAGTCCATTGGTCGTCCGCTGCCGGGGCGGCATAATATTGTGATCAGCCGTAATGGGTTTTCAGCAGAGGGCGTGACATCGGTTAGCAGTATAGAAGAGGCCCTTGAGCAGGCCGGAGATGTGCCGGAAGTGATGATTATTGGCGGCGCCAGTTTTTATGAGCAAATGATTGATCAGGCGGACCGTTTATATCTGACCCATGTGGACGCAGAATGTGAAGGCGATGCCTGGTTCCCTGAATTTGATCCTGATGACTGGGATATTATTTCTGAGCAGTATAATCCGGCAGATGAAAAAAATAATTATGATTTTAGGGTGGTAACCTATCAGCGCAAGCAATCGCGCTAATCAAAGTCCTGAGCCTGTGGGCAATCAATCTGAATATACTGATTCATTTTTTTATTCACCTTTAGCGCAGTTAAATAACCGCCCCATAAACAGCCTGTATCCAGCGGATAAATATTTTCCAGCTCGGTATGCCCCAGCGTAGACCAGTGACCAAAAATAATTTTTGTTTTGCCCTGTTTATGGGGCAGTTCAAACCAGGGTTTAATATTCCTGGGTTGAGAGCCGGGTGCGCCTTTGTATTTCAGGGATAAATGAAAATCCGTATCGCAGTAACGCATACGGGTAAAGGCATTGGTAATAAAACGATAGCGTTCCCAGCCGGTTAAATCCTTTGACCATTTGTCCGGCAGGTTGCCATACATTTTTTTGAAAAATTTTTTGTAATCGGGCCCTGTTAAAACCGCTTCAACTTCCGCGGCTCTTTTGCGGGCTTTTTTTATTGTCCAGCCTGGATAGATACCCGCATGTGCCATGCATACATCTTTCTTTTTGCTGTAATGGAGCAGAGGCCTGTGCCGTAACCAGTCTAATAATTCATCACGGTCACTGGCTTTTAAAATATCATTCAGCGTGTCTTTTTTTGAGGGTTTCTGATCGGTAAATGCAATGGCCAGTAAGTGCAGATCATGATTGCCCAATACGGTTATTGCATGCTTGCCCAGGGATTTAATATAGCGCAGAGTTTTCAGGGAATCAGGGCCGCGATTCACAATGTCGCCGGCAAACCAGAGTTTGTCCGAGGCGGGATCAAAGTGTAATGCATCCAGTAA
>JALTRC010000384.1 GCA_026998145.1 Gammaproteobacteria bacterium | reverse complement strand
ATATTTTAAAGCGGCCTGAATCAAAAAAACTGTTAAAGCATTTTGATGTGGCCGTGGTGGATATGTGGTCGGATAAAAAACTCACCACACCGGAAGGTAAAAAAATGAGCGCCAGAGACTGGGCGAAGTCTTTAAATATTCAGTATGCTCCCAGCCTGATTTATTTTGATGCAGAAGGTAAAGAAGTGTTTCGTGCGGAAGCCTATTTAAAATCTTTTCATATTCAATCGGGTATGGACTATGTACAAAGCGGTGCCTATAAAACACAGCCCAATCTACAACGTTATATTGAAGATCGTGCCGATAAACTTCGCGCCGCCGGTAAAACAATCGATTTAATGAAATGAGAGCCAATGAACACCGGCCGCTGGCAGACCGTTTAAGACCGGTATCCCTTGATGATTATATCGGACAGGAACATATACTGGCCGAGGATAAACCCCTGCGCAAAGCCATTGTCAGTGGCCGGTTACACTCCATGATTTTCTGGGGGCCACCGGGCACAGGTAAAACAACACTGGCCCGCCTGATTGCCCATTATTCACAGGCGCAATTTTTAAGTATTTCGGCTGTTTTGAGCGGCGTTAAAGATATTCGCTGCGCCATTGAAAAAGCCCAGCAGCATTATAAGGCCACACAAAAGCCCTCTATCTTATTTGTGGATGAGGTGCATCGCTTTAATAAATCCCAGCAGGATGCTTTTTTGCCCTATGTGGAAGATGGTACGGTTTCCTTTATTGGCGCCACCACCGAGAATCCATCTTTCCAGCTGAATAATGCATTGCTGTCACGTTGTAAAACCTATGTATTAAAACCGATTCAACAACAGCATATTGTGACCTTATTACAGCGCGCCATTAAAGAGCAGCATGCGCATTTGGATGTGGCAGAAATTCATATTGATGATGACTTGTTAAACATGCTGGCGCAAACCGCTGATGGGGATGCACGCCGGGCGTTAAATCTGCTGGAAATTGCAACGCAGCTGGCGGATACGCAAGATAATGAAATCACCATCACTCAGGACATTATTGCCAATGTCAGTGCGCAAACTCTGCGACGTTTTGATAAAGGCGGGGATTATTTTTATGACCAGATTTCCGCTCTGCATAAGTCCGTAAGAGGCAGTGATCCGGATGCGGCTCTTTACTGGTTTTGTCGCATGATTGATGGGGGCTGTGACCCTTTATATATTGCTCGCCGGGTGATTCGCATGGCCGCCGAAGATATAGGCAATGCGGATCCCCGGGGATTACAGCTGGCCATTAATGCCTGGGAATCGTTTGAGCGTCTCGGCTCACCGGAAGGGGAGCTGGTGATTGCCCAGGCCATTACCTATTTAGCCTGCGCGCCTAAAAGTAATAGTGTTTATATGGCCTATAAGGCGGCCATGCAGGCGGCAAAACAAAGTGGCAGTATGGATGTGCCCATGCACCTGCGTAATGCACCAACCGGATTAATGAAAGATTTAGATTATGGCAAAGACTATCGTTATGCACATGACGAGCCTGATGGTTTTGCCGCTGGCGAAGATTACTTTCCCGATGAAATGGAAGCCGCTGTTTTTTATCATCCGGTAGATAGAGGACTGGAAATTAAAATTGCTGAGAAATTAAAGCGCCTGCGGGAATTAAATCGCTCAGTAAAGAAAGGTCAATAAAAAACGCAAATGGACTATGCCCATTTGCGTTTTATTTTTTTAAGCGTTTAATGCGGCTGCTACATTTTTCAGCTTGCCCTGAACTGTTGTAGCCAGTTCCTTAACACCCGCATTATCCACCATGCCTAATACGGCAACCGGATCCATAAAGCCAACGGTGATCTCACCGTTATCTTCTTCACGCAGTAACACATTGCAAGGCAGCAGCAGGCCGATATCCGGCTCAGCATCAATGGCCTGATGCGCCAGATTAGGATTACAGGCGCCTAAAATTTTATAGCCTTTACGGTCAAGATCCAGCTTGGCTTTCATGACTTTCTGTACATCAATTTCAGTGAGAACACCAAAACCTTCTGCCATCAGCGCATCCCTGACTTTTGCTTCCGCATCATCCATTGTTGTATTTACTGTCACACTAAAACTGTACATGGTTATTCTCCTTAAGATCGTTTAATTGTAATGGTCGGCATATTAGCACAGGCCGAATATAAGAAAAACCTGATGCTCTGACAGGTCAGTGGGATATAAAGTTGCAATGCACGGTGAAGATAAAAAAGGAAAATAGCGTCTATTGAAGACAGATTTGATTTAGGTCAAGCGGTTTTTGCCAATGGACTCACATAAACACAGGGCCATAACCCGACATACGAAAAATCCGGTTAAATTTAAGGGGATTTATTTAAGTAGGTGATTAACCATGTTCCGATTGTATTTGGCTGTATTCTCTTTTATGTTTTTTCTTGCCGGCTGCGCTGGCAGTGATGGATCGGGCGACTCCGGTAATACAGATACCGCGGCGCTTAAAATTGATTTAGGTGAGAAACTGTTTAAAGACACCCGTTTATCAACCCCTGCTGGACAGGCCTGTGCCAGCTGCCATGTGGAATCAGCCGCCTTTACTGACCCGGATGTAATGAATACCAACCCCGTATCCGAAGGTGCAGATGGTGTGTCTTTTGGTAACCGCAATGCACCGACTGCCGCCTATGCGGCATTTATTCCCTCTTTTAGCCGGGTGGACGGGGAATATATTGGCGGTCAGTTTCTGGATGGCCGGGCAGCAACACTGGCCGAGCAGGCCAAAGGGCCATTTTTAAATCCGAAAGAAATGGCGAATGAGAATGCCGACGAGGTAATAGGAAAAATTTTAAATGCATCCTATGCCAGTCAGTTTAAGGAAGTCTATGGGCAGAACAGCCTGGATGATGTGGATACCGCCTATAATTTTATGGCTGATGCCATTGCCGCATTTGAGTCCACTGAAAAATTTTCACCATTTAGTTCAAAATTTGATGCGGTTATGGCCGGTACGGCAAGCTTTACGGCAGCGGAGCAGCGGGGTTTTGATTTATTTAAAAAAACCGGTGCAGGCAAGTGTGAGGAGTGTCATACCCTGGATACACCGAGCGGCGCTGCGGGGCCTTTGTTTACCAATTTTAAGTATTTCAATATAGGGGTGCCTATTAACCCCGGTAATCCGGATAAAAATATTGATATAGGGCTGGCCGCCAACCCTGCTTTAACGACAAGTGCCGCATTGGAAAAAGGCAAGTTCCGGGTACCGACCTTACGTAATGTAGCGGTGACAGCACCCTATATGCATAATGGCGCTTTACAGACATTAGAGCAGGTGGTGCGTTTTTATAGTGATCGTGATGATAAGCGCTGTTATCCTGAGACAACAGTGTTAAGCCTATCGGAAACAAACTGCTGGCCGGAACCGGAAGTCGGTGACAATATGGATATAACCTTTACCGGCTCACTCTTCTTATCCGATACACAGATCAGTGATCTTGTGGCATTTCTGCAAACCCTTACCGATGGTTATCAACCATAAAAAAGTGAAGCCAGCTTAAACACTAAAAATAAACTGGTGCTGGCAAAACCCAGAACAGGCAGCCAGATACTGTAAACATTAACACCCTCTGGATGAGGGTGTTTTTGTTTGATTTTGATGAGTGCCAGATTTACCAGAGCAAAAACACTGAGCACCAGATAACTGGTGAGTTCTGCCAGAGAAACCAGTTGCAGGCTCAGGGCAAATAGCAGCATTAAAAGCAGTGTTACCAGTGTACTGTTAATGGGCGTTCGGGTAG
>JALTRC010000383.1 GCA_026998145.1 Gammaproteobacteria bacterium | reverse complement strand
GCGCATATTTTAATGGTACATATTCCAGCCAGAAGTGGTTATCAAAATGTAAATCCAGTAAAGTACCATCAAGATCCAGAAAAACCTTATCAATCGCCGACCAGTCAATCATGCTTTCATCCTATGCTTAAAAAGCCCGTTATTCACAACACTAAAACTCTTACCCAAAGCCGTCTGTTTACCATTGAACAGGTAGACCTGGAATTCAGTAATGGCACCCGCTGCCAGTTTGAGCGCATACAGGCAGGGGGTAATGGTGCGGTAATGATTGTACCATTAGTTGATTCCACAACTGTATTGATGGTACGTGAATACTGCGTGGGCACAGACGCTTACGAGCTGACTTTCCCCAAGGGACGTATAGATGATAATGAAGCAGCGCTGGCGGCAGCCAATCGTGAGCTGATGGAAGAAGTTGGCTATGGGGCGAATCGGTTAACGCATATACGGGATATGAGTATTGCCCCGGCCTATATGAATTTTATTACCCAGATTGTACTGGCCGAGGATTTATATAAAAAATCCCTGCAGGGGGATGAGCCGGAAGACCTGGAAGTGGTTGAAATAAATCTGCAGCAACTGAGCCGTGTATTACAGCGGGATGATCTTAATGAAGCACGCAGCATTGCCACATTATTTTTAATACGGGATTATTTACAGGCAAGATGAAATTGACTCAGGATGATTTGCAAAAGCTATGTGATGCTTGTATTGATATTGCCCATCAGGCGGGTGAAAAAATTCTTGAAATTTATCAGGGTGAATACAGTGTGGAAGAAAAGGCGGATAAAACGCCCTTAACAACGGCCGATACTGCCGCCCACAATATAATAGAAAAAGCCCTAAAAAAACTGACCCCGGTTATTCCGGTTTTATCGGAAGAGTCTGAAAAAATCCCTTTTGAAATACGCAAAACATGGCAGACCTACTGGCTGGTTGACCCCCTGGATGGCACCCGTGAATTTATAAAACGCAATGGTGAGTTCACCGTAAACATTGCATTGATTCATGAGCATAAAAGTATTCTGGGTGTTATCTTTGCACCGGTGATGGATGTGGATTATTTTGCCTGGCAGTCAGGCGGCGCATTCAAATCAGAGCAGCGGCAGGCGCCGGTTAAGATTCATTGTCGCCAGCCTGATATAAACAAACTGACCATTGCCGGTAGCCGCTCCCATGCATCACCCGGCCTGCAATATTTTATTCAGCAGTTTAAAAATCCCGAAGTGATGAGTATGGGCAGTTCATTAAAATCCTGTCTGGTGGCCGAAGGCAGGGCGGATATTTATCCCCGCCTGGGGCTGACCTCAGAATGGGATACGGCAGCCGCCCATTGCATTGTTGAAGAAGCTGGCGGGCAGATTGTCAAAACCAGTATGCAGCCATTGCTTTACAACACCAGGGACAGTTTGCTGAATCCAGAGTTTTTTGTGGCAGCAAAAAGCGGCGTGGACTGGTCCGTTTATTTGCAGCTGAATGACAAAAAATAGGCTGATACTTTTTCCGTAAATTTACTGCACGCAAAAAAAGTTTTGCGTTAATTCCCGTTTATTTGCGGACCTTTAAAAAGAATCCTTAAAGCGGCTTAAAAACACCTCATAGTCCGTCTGTGGCAAATCATTAATGCCGGCCGCCGCTTCCCGACCGCCACCGGTTTCAAATTGTCGGCATAAAACATCCGCGCCGGTTTTATTATTCAGTGGTGCGCGCACACTCACCAGATAATTCCCATTGGCTTTTTCTGTGAGGATTGCATGTGCTCTGTCCGGCGATTGTTGTGCCAGATCATTAGCATAAATACCGCTCACCCGGCGCGCCCATTTTTCATTGGGCAAAATATAAAGCGCATGTTGTGCATCTTCATAGGCGGGTTTTAAGGCAGCGACTTTTGCAAAGTCATCCTTGTAAGCCTGTAGCAGTGTCTGGTAGCCGGCTTCCTGGTCAATAAAATCAAATGGGTTTTCATAGGGTTTAATCAGTTTATATAAATCATCCGGGTGGAAGATTAAATCATCCAGAGAAGCGCCATAGCCATTGTAATTGATGCAGGTGCCCAGCAGTTTTAACTGCTCCAGCTGATCCTTCGTTAAATTCAATGGAATGGCAGCCGTTTCAGCTGCGCTAAATAAATTATCACCAAAAGCGGCGGTAACGGCCCAGGGTAAATACTTTCCACCCAGATAGCCATTTACCAGCAGGCTGGTGCAAACATTGGCCGAGGTATCAATATGGGTTTCCAGTTTCGGATGCTGGGGAATTTCCCCGGCAAAGTGGTGATCGAAATAGAGTATTTCAGCGCCCTGTTCAAGCAGGCGAATGGCATCATCCCGGTTTTTATCAAAGGAAATATCCAGTGTTGTTATTTTATCACCGGCTTCAGCCTGCACTTTTTTTAGCAGGGCTATATCCCGTTTAACACCTGTGACCAGAGTGCTGTCGGTGGGCTCTGCCAGACGTAGCTGGTGCAGTGCACAGATGCCATCTGCATCACCATTGAATACATCGTATATCGCCATATTGTTTATCCAGAATAAAAATCAGCGATAAGTGTACCCATTAAAAAACGATTATTCCACGTGAATTATGCATAAAGCCCGGGCATGGAAATATATTTTTCGAGTGATTCAATATTCTTAAACCAACGGTGTATATGACTGTAGCCATCAAGAGAAATACCGCCGGCTTCACAAAGGGAAATATAGGGATAACAGGCAATGTCAGCGATGCTGGCCTGCCGGGTGGCAATCCAGTCCCGTTGTTGCAGGTGATGATTAATCCATTTGAGTAGCTGCTCACCCTGCTGGCGAAGCAGGGAAAGATCTCCCGGACGCTGGAACAGGATGACTGACCTGGCCTTGCCAAGGGTATTAAAAATTTCCCCATTGGCAACACTAAGCCATTGTGCAATGGCGGCCATATCAGTTGGCTTGCAGGGAAACCAGTGGTGATTTTTAAGGCTGTATTGTGAGGCCAGATAAATCAGTATGGCCTGTGAATCCCAGATAATATGATCTTCATCCTGTAATACGGGGAATTCGCCTCTGGGATTTAATTGCAGAAATTCAGCGCTTTTATGTTGCAGATTGTCAGTATCCAGCTCAATAAAGTCATATTGAATGCCCAGAAGGCTCATTAATAATTGCGCCTTGTAGGTATTGCCGGAAATTTCCAGACCATAAAGCTTTATCATAAATAATTCCTTAAAAGTATAACCAGGCAAAGCCAGTAGATTTCAGTCAATAGTATTGACATGTCATTTCAGTATTGCGTGTACATACAAAATATGTGGTGCTGTTGTTCCATATCTCAGTGCTATAAATCACCAGCGGCAAAAATCAGATCACAGTAGGGATTTTTGATTGAGTGGATTTGCCCTGTTATTGCATTGTTATAGCACGCCTTCTGGCAGGCTTTTAAATTGTGGAATTCCCTCATAAGGTTCATGCCATGAAGCTTTTGATTCAATATTTACATGTGCAACGGGCGCAAAATTTACAGGGGTGTCAACGGTTGACAGGGCGATGCTGAGATACATGTTTTTATCTGGGGCATAGTTCATCAGCCGTGTACCACAATTTGAACAGAATGCTCTAACACCGCCCAGATCATTTTTATGTTCTTTGATGGCGTCTTTGCCATTAGTGATTTTCAAAGAGTCTGCTTTTGCGAAAACGAGTGTTACAAAAGCAGCTCCATGCGCTTTTCTACAATAAGAACAATGGCAGTTGAATGTTTTTTCAGGGATGAGTTCTACCTGATATTTTACCTGACCACATAGGCAGCTACCTTGTACCATGATGAATTCCTTAAAGTTTTAACCGGGCTTATAGTCTCTGCCGTATGCTGCGCATATTATCAACCAGTTCCGTAAAGGCTTTTTTACCAATTATTTTATTCATATTTGTGTAAAGCTGTTTGCCCGTATCTTCCAGCTGCTGGTGAGTTTTTTCAGCAGCTGCGGTTGGAAATATTCGTGTGCCCCGCCTGTCTTCCCCGTCCAGTTTTCGGCTCAGCAGTTTTTTATTAATCAAGCTGTCTACAAAACGGCTGACAGTTGAGGGTGCAAGTTCCAGC
Source organism: Gammaproteobacteria bacterium (assembly GCA_026998145.1). Lineage (GTDB taxonomy): Bacteria > Pseudomonadota > Gammaproteobacteria > SZUA-229 > SZUA-229 > JALTRC01. Next base: position 6,088 of record JALTRC010000383.1, on the reverse strand, counting down.
ACCTCGGCAATTTGTTTCATGGAGATGCCAGGCTGCTCAAGCACAACACGTAGCACATAGGCGTGAGCCGGAGACAGGCCCAGGGGTTTAAAGGCTTCGTCCCAGATACGGTTAATCTGCCGCACCAGGGCATTGCTGTTAAAGTAAATACATTTTTCAAACATAGTCGTAATTTAAGCATATATTATTTGTATGCGCAAGCAATAAACATGTAAGGATATTGAGGGTTATTTGAGCATCTGCTGGAATAATAGCTATGAAATTGTCTTTATTAGCAAGTCTATTTTTGTGGGCGGTCTGTGCTTGCGACATATAGTAAACTAGTTTACTATATGTTTTTTTAAATACAGGGACAGATCAAAATGAAATTAGCATTAATGGGACTGGCGGTGGTTGTAATTGCATATAGTATTTTTGCTTATTACCATAAATGGAGTAAATCCTATTCCCAAACAGTTGGGAATATTAAAGCCGAGAATATATGGAAAGTATGGTCAGATATAAATAACTGGGATACATGGCAAAATGATATTGAATATGCAAAACTGGAAGGAGGGTTTAAGGCGGGTAATGTTTTTATTTTAAAGCCTAAAGGTGTACCGGAAGTTAAAATAGCCTTGATCGAAGTAGAGGAAAATAAATTATTTACGGATTTAACAAAATTTCCTCTGGCAAAAATGTATGGCAGGCATGAATTTATACAACATGGAAATGAACTGGAAATTAAGACGACGATGAGTGTAGAAGGATATTTAGGGTTTATCTGGAGAAAAATCGTTGCAGAAGATGTTGCAAGTGGAATGGAAGAGCAAACAAAGAGCTTAATTAAAAAAGTAAGAGATGGGTAAAAAAACAGCATTTAAACATGAAAAGCCAGAGGATAGTGCTGGCTTTTTACTATGGCAAATTACATCGCTTTGGCAGAATAAATTATCCGCTGTATTAAGTGCCTATGGTATTACGCAAACGCAATTTGCAATTATGGCTTCGCTAAAATGGTTTGAAGAGCATAATGAAGAAACAACACAGGCGCATCTTGTTGAGCACGCAAAAATAGAAAAAATGACAGTTTCAAAGTCATTGAGAAGTCTTGAAAATAAAAAACTGATAATTAGAGCCAAATCAAAGACAGATGCCAGAGCGCTAAATATCAGCTTTACAAAAGAAGGAATTAAAATAATTAATCAGGCTATAGTTGCGATAGAGCGGGCAGATGATGCCTTTTTCTCCAGTTTATCTGCTCAGCAGCTCAGGCAATATAAATCGATTGTAACTAAAATCATAAAAAATAATGGCATTTAGATGCCATCTCAAATACTGGATCAGCCCTCAGGTTTTTATCTTTTTAAAAATAGAAGATAGAATGAAGAGCCAAGGAGCCGCTGTGTACCTGAGTGTCCCCTGTGGTTAAAAACTATCTTAAAACCCGGGCAAAAAAAAGCCCGAAAAAGATTCGGGCTTTCCATATAAGCAGAAGTGTTAATGCTTACAGGCCAACGCGCTCTTTAATGGCGTTGATGACATCTTCGCTGGATGTGGCTGAAACAGTCAGCAGCATGCCTTCGTTTTCATAGAAGCCAGCCAGAGGGGCTGTTTGCTCGTTGAATACGTCCAGACGGTTGCTGATGGCTTCTTCAGTTTCGTCATCACGCTGCACAACCGGGCCACCACACTTGTCGCAAACGCCTTCAACTTTAGTGGGGTTGGATTTTACATTGTAGATTTCGCCACAGTCTGTGCAGGTGCGGCGCGTTGTTAAACGATCCAGGATAACATCACGGGGAACGTCGATATTGACAACACAATCCAGCTCTTCACCCATATCAGCCAGCAGTTTTTTCAGTGCTTCAGCCTGTGGGATAGTGCGTGGGAAGCCATCCAGCAGGTAGCCGTTTTTGCAATCGTCTTCTTTTAGACGCTCGCCCATGATGCCCATGATTAAATCATCAGACACCAGGTCACCGGCTTTCATGGCCGCTTCTGCTTTTTTGCCCAGCTCTGTACCGGCAGCTACAGCTGCACGTAAGATGTCGCCAGTAGAGATTTGAACTGAACCATCGATTTGAGTCAGCAGCTTGGCTACTGTACCTTTACCCGCACCGGGCGCACCCAATAAAATTAATTTCATAGTGACTCCTCACATTAAAGTTTGTAATTGCCGAGCTAAGCCATGGGGTGGCCGCGCCTGTAACCGCCTATTATAAGGCTTCGCGGAGCCGCTAACTGCTAAAAAAATTTATGCAGGGATTAAGCATGGTCATAAGCCGGGCAAAAAAAAGCCGCTGTTAAAACAGCGGCTCCAGATTTGGTGGCTCGGGGCAGAATCGAACTGCCGACACGCGGATTTTCAATCCGCTGCTCTACCGACTGAGCTACCAAGCCAAATCAAGGTCGCGTATTAAAGCCTTTAGGCCGTTTTGAGTCAAGTACTTTATGCGTTTTTCAGCTTCCGGATGGCGGCTTTCGCCTGTTTGATCGGTGGCAGATTTATAGGCATACTCGAGGCCAGTTAAATTTGATATGGATTTTATTTGTATTTCTGTCGATATTTTCTCTTATGTCTGTTTCTGTTCAGCCTGCAGGCGGGTTATGTGCAGGCGGTTGAACAGCAGCTGAGCCTGAGTGCCGGCCTGCTGGATTTCAGCTATGCAGAATTTGATAGTGGTAATCGCCTGCTGGATGAAGAAAACGGGAATATTCCGGGGCTGTCAGTGGCGCTATCATCAAAAGCCCTGTCCCGGCGCCTATTGATCCGTGCGCAGTTTTACGCTGGCCGGGTTGAGTATGATGGTCAAACCCAGGATGCCGTGCCTTTTACGACAGAAACGGATCAACAGATTTATACACTGAATGTTCAGCAGTTTTTCAGTGATGCAGATGATGAGCGGCTTGAGTGGTTGATTGGGGTAGAGCTGTGGCGCTGGAACAGGGATATTCTGTCTCAGGTGAATGTGGATGGCCTGTTTGAGAAATATAGCTGGCAGACCCTGGGAGCGGGCTTCTCCATGCAGTTATTACAGCGGGCCACCTCAAAGGCCTGGCTGGAATGCCAGCTATTGCAGGTACTATCGCCTCGCATGAGTATTCGGCTGGACAATGGCTTTACAGGCGTTTCTCTGGGAGAGCGACCGGGCTATCGGCTGCGCTTTGTTTATCAGCAATCCCTGAGCCGGCAATGGCAGTGGCAGGCAGAGGCCTTTGTGCAGCATTTTGAGTTTGCCCAGAGTGAACCGGTACTGGTGAATGGCTTTTTTGGACAGTCGGTGGTGTTACGGGAGCCCCGTAGTGTGAGCCGTTATCAGGGTTTACAGATAGCTATGAATTATCGCTTTGATCTTTAGTGGCTTAGCCTGTCATTAATCCAGCGTTGCTGATCCAGCAGATAAAGCTTGCTGCCGTCAGCATAGGTTTCTTCCTGCAGGGGGATGGTTTCACCTTTTTTGGGGAAAGGTGAAACCATCACAAAAAGCCTTACCCGGCGGCCATCCGATAGTTGCACTTCAAGCCCGCCCTGATTGCTGCTGCCTTTTTGCAGGCGAGCGTTGACAACCGTGGCGCTGACGGGCTGGATGGCGATACGCTCAGGTGGCCGGTTGTATAAGGCCCATATCAGCAGTGCGAATAGTAAAAGTGCGGTAATAGCGGCTTTGGCATTGCGGTGTGCAATCGCCCAGCTATTCCAGAAACTATCCATGGGCAGGTTTAGCCGATTTTAGGTGGCGTAAAATCACCCGGTGCGCTACTGCCTTCATCAGAAAAGAAATATTTTTCCATTTCCTCTTCCAGAAACTTGCGGGCCTTTGGCTCAATGGGTGAGAGACGGTATTCATTAATCAACATGGTCTGGTGTTTCAGCCATTCGCCCCAGGCTTCTTTGGACACATTCTTAAAAATGCGCTCGCCCAGCTCGCCCGGATAAGTGGGTACGGCCAGACCTTCGGCTTCTTTGCCCAGTTTTACGCAGTTCACCATTCGTGTCATTGTGATTCCTCAAAAGTTTTGCAGCGGCCCTGTTGGGCTATTTGCTGAAGTAATTGCTTTACCGGCGCCGCCAGGCCGCGCCGGTCAGGTTGAGCTGTGTTATACCAGACTATGCTATCGGCTTCCATCACACAATGATCAGGGTTTTTCACCTGAATAATGCAGGGGCTGATATCAAAGTGGTAATGGCTAAAGGTGTGGCGGACGGGATCGGCCTGTTGCATGATCTGAATATCAAATTGCCATTGCTGCTGGCAGTAGCGGGCAATGTCTTCCTGCAAATCGATTTCCGGAAAGCTCCACAGACCGCCCCAGATACCGGATGGGGGGCGGCGTTGCAGCATTACCTCATGTTGATCCCGCATTAGCAGCAGCATTCTGGCGGATTTAACCGGCAGGGATTTTCTTGGCCGGGGGGTGGGTAGCTGCTGGGTTTTGCCCTCACCCAATGCGACACAGTCTGCGCTCAGGGGGCAGTGCTCGCAATCGGGTTTGCCCCGTTTGCAGGTGGTCGCGCCCAGATCCATAATGGCCTGGGTATAATCGGCCAGTCGGTTATCCGGTGTATTCTGGCGGGCATATTGCCAGAGTATTTTCTGCACCGAGGGCTGGCCGGTCCAGCCTTCCACCGCGTAATAGCGGGCCAGCAGGCGCTTCACATTACCATCTAAAATGGCGTGTTTCTGTTCCAGTGCCTGAGCCAGAATCGCCCCGGCTGTTGAGGGGCCAATGCCGGGCAGGGCCAGAAGCTGTTCGTATTGTTCAGGAAAAAAACCGCCAAATTCACTGCAGATAATCTGCGCGCTTTTATGCAGATTGCGGGCGCGGGCATAATAGCCAAGGCCGGACCAGTAATGGAGTAGCTCATCCTGGGGCGCGGATGCCAGGCTTTCAAGGTCTGGAAAGCGTTCCATAAAACGCTCAAAATAGGGAATGACCGTGGCCACCTGGGTCTGTTGTAGCATAATCTCCGAGACCCAGACCCGGTACAGGCTGCGAGGCTGTTGCCAGGGAAGATCCTTGCGCCCGTGAAGATCAAACCAGCGAAGCAGTCGCTCGGCGAAATTTTTATTTTGCATATGCGCGCCAGCGCCCCAATATATTCGTTACAATGTTCATAAATTACCGAGTCCATAAAAATGAAACCACTTGACCGTATTTTTGATGCCTATGATCGCCTGCAGCATCTGATGCTGCGCCCCCTGAATTTACACGACAAGGAACACTGGGCGATTCGCATTGGCAGTGGCCTGATTCTGGTGCTTATTGTACTGCAACTGGTGCTGGGATTTATGTGGAATAGCGAGCCGGATCGTTTTGATGTGATTGCCAATGCGGCGGCAATGGCGGAAAAAAATAATGAGGATATGGTCACCGGCTATATCACCACCGCCACCCTGATTAAAGTTGCCAGCACACTAATGGACAAGCCAGGCGGCTATTTGAGCAATGACATGCTGCCCCCAGGTGTGTTGATGGACAATATTCCCAGCTGGGAATACGGAGTGCTGGTGCAGGTGAGAGATTTGTCTCTGGCCATGCGCAATGATATTAGCCGTTCCCAGTCCCAGTCGGTGGAGGATAAGGATCTGGTGGCCGCTGAAAATCTGTTTCGAATTGATTCCAATTCATGGCTGTTTCCTGCTGCCGAAACTGAATACCGTAAGGGGATTGCCGCACTGGAATCCTATCTGCATCGGCTGACCGACGATAACCAGCAGGATGCCCAGTTTTATGCCCGGGCAGATAATTTATCCGACTGGCTGGGTCTGATTGAAAAACGTCTGGGCAGTCTGTCGCAACGGCTTAGCGCCAGTGTGGGGCAGGAGCGAATCAATATGGATCTGGCTGGCGACTCGGCGGCCACCCAGTCCACCCGCACTCCTAAGCAGTTGCAGCTGAAAACCCCCTGGACACAAATTGATAATGTGTTTTACGAAGCACGGGGTAATGCCTGGGCATTGAGCCTGCTGTTAAAGGCGGCAGAAACCGATTTTCAGGCCATACTGGAAAAGAAAAATGCCCTGATCAGCCTGCGGCAGATTATTCGTGAACTGGATGAAACCCAGAAAACCGTGTGGAGCCCGATGATTTTAAATGGCAGTGG
>JALTRC010000382.1 GCA_026998145.1 Gammaproteobacteria bacterium | reverse complement strand
GCACCTTTTAATATATTAAGTAATGAGCTGATTGATTTTAAAACCATGCAGCGGCTAAATCGTTTTGCCCGCTACTGGGATATGATTGCCAATTCCGGCCGCTTTAAACACAGCAAAAATCTGCTACTGGGAAAACAGCCTTTTGATAATTTTTTGAAACTCAGTGACTGGTTAGTCAACACTACCGGACAGACACATAAAATCGCTCTGCCACGATTATTTCAACTGCTTTATCAGGCCATGACAGACGTATTCAAACTGGAACCCCAGATTGTGGAACGACAGTTATTAAAGGATTATCAGGCAGCAGGTTTAAAAGGCCAGCCTGATTTTAAACGAACAGGCGAAGTTCAGGAGAAAAGCGGCCGGGGACGCTCAGAAAGTCGCCAGCAGCGCCATATCCGCTAAAAACCCACTGGCATATAAAAAAATACAAAACGCCCCTGTTCAAAATCCACTTTCAATTTGGCTCCATGATACAGGGCATAATCAATATAACCGGGAATCGCACTGTTTACATGACACTCGCTGGCATGTTGAGGCGATTCAAAATCCCGGTCCCGGTCATACCAGGCCAGCAACATATAATCCCCGTACAGCTTCTCCGCTTCCTGATCGGCCAGCTTCATGGCCTGCTGATAATCCTCTATGGGCTGCTCCAGCTTCGGCTCAATAATGGTAACGCCCGAGTAATCAGGCTCGGTGGGTAGATTACAGTAAGACTCGTTGCTCATCAGTGACTCCATATAGGCTATGGATACAAACTATACCCCTGAAACCATCCAATATAAACAGACTTTAAGATGCTCAACAGATGGCTTTATGCAGATGTGATTTTGGTGTTTTTTACTCGGATCAAGTAAGATGAAATCTACCCAACCTGAGATTGCATATATGAAAGCACTATACATCCCCTGCTTGCTGATACTGGTCACATCCTGCACTACTGACTTTACCGGGCCGATTACCGGCATTAAATACAAGGTAGAAACAGGCTGCACCTCAGATATGGAGCATTATAAAGAGGAACGTGAACAGGTATTAAAAGATGAGGATGCAGATCATAAAGATATTGAATGCCCGGTAGACGATGATACGGGTCATCCTTATTAAAATCGCGTTTTAAAAAACGCAGCTAAAAGCAATAAGGCCTTTGGCTAAACCGAGCTTTCATCCCATTACTAACAGAAACAACTATGCAAACCAATCAATACGATCTGCTGATTATCGGTGCCGGAGTATCCGGCAGCGCCCTGCTCTATCTCACTAGTCGCTACACCGACATTCAGCACATCGGCCTGCTGGAAAAATATGCCGCGCCTGCCCGGGTCAACTCACTTTCCAGTAATAACAGCCAGACACTCCACTGCGGCGATATTGAAACCAATTACACTCTGGAAAAGGCCCTTAAGGTTAAACGTGCGGCCAGTATGCTACGCAACTATGCAACTGCACAGCCGGATCATCACCATATTATTTTTAAATACTCAAAAATGGTGCTGGGCGTTGGCAGTAAGGAGTGCCAGTTATTACGGGAGCGTTTTAAGATTTTTGGAGAGCACTACCCCAATTTGCAACTACTGGATAAAAAAGCCATTGCCAAAATCGAGCCGGCTGTGGCAACCGGCATCAATGGGGATGGCTTACGGGATGATGAAATTATTGCCCTGGGTTCAACTGACGAATATACCGCGGTTAATTTTGAAGCCCTGTCCCGCTCATTTGTTCGTCAGGCTGAAATGCTGGAAGACAAACAGGTTGATGTGCATTACAACGAAACCGTGCAGCATATTAAAATTGAGGCTGATTATTTTATTATTGAAACCGATGGGGTTTGCTATCGCAGCAAATCACTGGTGGTTTGCGCCGGCGGTCACAGTTTAAAACTGGCCCATGATCTGGGCTATGGATTACATTACTCCTGCCTGCCCATGGCGGGCAGTTATTATTTCACCCCCCAGTGTTTAAATGGCAAGGTTTATACCGTACAAAACGATGCCCTGCCCTTTGCCGCGATTCATGGTGACCCGGATGTACTGGTGCCAGGGGAAACCCGATTTGGCCCCACGGCTCTGGTGCTACCCATACTGGAGCGCTACAACCTTAAAACTCTGCCGGATTTTTTACAGGTCTTTCGTTTTGATCGCCGGGTAGCCAAAGTACTATACGACCTGATGAAAGTAAAAGACATCCGCCACTATATTTTCAAAAACCTGTTATTTGAAATCCCCATTATCCGTAAATTTCTGTTTTTGAAAGATGTGCGAAAAATTGTGCCTTCCCTGAAACTCAGAGATCTGCGCTTTGCCCATAAAGTCGGCGGCATTCGTCCCCAGCTAATTGATAAAGATCATCAAAAACTGCTAATGGGTGAGGCAAAAATTGACACAGGCAAAGGTGCCATATTTAATATGACGCCATCACCCGGTGGCACTTCCTGTCTGGAAAATGCTGAAATTGATATGCGCGCCATCGTCAGCCATCTGGGCGCCAGTATTGACGAAGCAGCATTTAAAAAAGATTTACTGGGGGACGATCAGAAACATGCCCAGAATGATTTTACCGGCCGGGTTATCAGCGATAACTAAGGAACCTCTAAAACCATTTCAGCTTTATACTTATGTTTAAATTTCTTGTTAAATTATTTTTCATTATTCTGCTTATTATTCCTGTTGCTGCAATCACCATTGTATCGATGGGATTAGAGGATCGCCCTCTGTATGTGGAAAAGACCAGAATCACCGACAGGGAAATCGCTCAGGCCAGAGATTTTATTAAAAATAACAATCCCATGTATTTCAAACAGGGGGAGTATAAAAACATCCTGCTGCCCGAAAAACAGATTGATCTTTTAAGCCGTTATCTAAGCACCCGCTTACCCGGTTCACCCCAGACCAAATTAAAATTATTCAATAATGCCGCATTTATTATTGCCAGTATAAAACTGCCGCCAAACCCGGCCGATATTCTGGGACAATATCTCAATATTACTGCGCAGATTATACAGTCAGGCAATAGTATAAAAGTAAAATCACTGGAAATTGGCCGATTAAATATTCCAGATACCATCAGCAATTTATTAATCTCAAAACTACATAATGCGCTTATCCGGCGAGTACCGGAATATCGCGCAGCCATTCAATCCATTAGCCGTTTCAAACTGGGAAACAAGCGACTGGATATTGCCTTTACCTGGAATAAAAACATTGCCAGTCAGATTAAAAACAAAATGGCTAATAGTGTTTTTTCTGCCAGTATGTTAGATAGAATGAATGCCTATACGCTGCATTTAAGCCGCCTGATTCCAGACATTTCTGCAAACCAGCCTTCCATCACAAAGCTCCTGCAACCAATGTTTAAATATGCATTAGAGCGCAGTCAGAACAATAATCCTCTGCTGGAAAATCGCGCTCTATTTATTGTACTGGGCGCTTATATGTTAAATAAAAATATTCCGAAGTTTATGGGAAAGCCAGACGCAGCCCCCTTAATATATCGAGATTTTTATTTAAGTGGCCGCGATGATTTAAGTAAACATTTTCTGGTATCTGCCGCCTTAACGGCTATCGCTGATCCTTCGGTGGCTCATGCCATAGGGCTGGAAAAAGAAATTAAAGATTCCAATGGAGGCAGTGGTTTCAGCTTTGCAGATTTAGCTGCCGATCGGGCCGGTGTCACCATTGCCAATACGGCGCTGTCTTCAGAGAATTATGCCCGTATGGTGCAGCAACGTCTGGCCCAGTCATCCACTGAAAATGATTTTATGCCGGATATCCAACACCTGCCGGAAG
>JALTRC010000381.1 GCA_026998145.1 Gammaproteobacteria bacterium | reverse complement strand
CCGGCCCCACAAAATCACGACCGGCCAGCCAGGCGTGGGCACGGGCGCAGCGATCCAGCGCCATGGTTGCCCGGGGACTGCCGCCGTATTCAATCCAGCGTTGCAGGTCTTCACCATAAGCGCCGGGGTTGCGGCTGGCCAGTACCAGCTGAATCAGATAGTCCTGTAAATTATCCGCCATATACACATCCAGCACTTCCTGGCGCGCGGCAAATAAACTTTGCTGGCTAATTGGCTCGGCAGGTTTTGCCGGATCCCGTAATTGTTGGCGGGCTTCGTCGCGGGTTAATTGCAGTATTTCTTTTTCTGCCTGTTCGTCCGGGTAATCAATAAATACATGGAGTAAAAAACGATCCAGCTGGGCTTCTGGTAATGGATAGGTGCCTTCCTGTTCCAGCGGGTTTTGTGTTGCCATCACGAGGAATAAATCCGGCAGTGCATAGGTGGTAGAGCCTACGGTAATCTGTCGTTCCGCCATGGCTTCCAGCAAAGCCGATTGCACTTTTGCCGGAGCGCGATTGATTTCATCGGCCAGGATAAGATTATGAAATAAAGGGCCCTGTTGAAATTTAAAGGAGCCATCCTGAGGGCGGTAAATTTCTGTGCCGGTTAAATCAGCGGGTAATAAATCCGGGGTAAACTGCACCCGCTGGAAATCCCCTTCAATGCCTTCGCTCAGCACTTTTATGGCGCGGGTTTTGGCAAGACCCGGTGCGCCTTCTACCAGTAAATGACCATCCGCCAGCAGGGCGATTAACAGGCGATCGATTAATGCCTGCTGGCCCACAATATGTTGGCCTACATAGTTTTTCAGTTGTTGTATTGTCTGATGTTGTGACAATGCTGTCTCCTTAAAAAATTGCTCACTGAATATACGTATCAGTGTATGATGACTGCCCTTAAACAGACCTGAAAAAGTTAAAAAAGTTTAAGGCAATCCAGATGAAGCAGTTAATACTCGGCGGCGCCCGCTCCGGTAAAAGTCGCTATGGAGAACAACAGGCTAAAGCCACTGGTTTATATGTGGACTATATCGCCACAGCACAAGGGGGCGATGAGGAAATGATACAAAGAATTGCCCTGCATCAGCAGCAGCGACCTGCAAGCTGGGGGCTGATTGAAGAGCCATTAATGCTGGCGAATGTTTTACAGCAACAGGATGGAGAAGACAGATGTTTGCTGGTGGATTGTTTAACCCTGTGGCTGACCAACTGCTTATGTCATCAGGATGACAATATCTGGCAACAGCAACGGCAACAGCTGTTTGATATTTTGCCCAGCTTGAAAGCGACGGTTATTTTTATCAGCAATGAAGTGGGGCAGGGCATAGTGCCCATGGGTGAACTGAATCGTCGCTTTGTGGATGAGTCCGGGCGGCTGCATCAGGATCTGGCTGCTGTGTGTGATTCTGTAATATGGGTGGTAGCCGGATTGCCACAGGTATTGAAATAAATTATCCAGACAAGAGAGAAGATGATGAGTGCAGACTGGTTAAATAAACCTGCCAGATTAATTAATAATGACTGGTATACCGATGCAAAATACAAACAGGATCATTTAACCAAACCGCCGGGTTCATTAGGGCGGCTGGAAGAAATTGCCATTAAAATATCGGCTCTGCATGGTTGCGCCAAACCTTCACTGGATCAGGTGCAGATTGTGGTATTTGCCGGCGATCATGGTATTGCCGAGGAAGGGGTTTCGGCCTTTCCCCAGGCGGTAACCGTGGAAATGATTCGTAATTTTTCTGCCGGTGGTGCCGCCATCAGTGTACTGGCCAGAGAGCTGGGCGCAGATCTGGAAGTAATAAATACAGGCACTGTTAGCGAGCATGAAGATCTTGAGTCTGTGATTGTTGAACGGGTAGCTGCTGGAACAAAAAACTTCAGCAAGCAGGCTGCCATGACGGAGGCGGAATGCGCTCAGGCCATGAATATTGGCCGGGATGCGGTAATACGGGCCAAACGAAATAATGTGGATTTATTTATTGCCGGTGAAATGGGAATTGCCAATACCACATCGGCTACAGCAATTGCCTGTGCCCTGTTAGATGAGTCTGCGGAAAACATGGCCGGCCCGGGTACCGGCCTGAATCAAAGCGGCGTTAGTCATAAGGCCGATGTTATCAATCAGGCGCTGGCATTTCATCAAGCTGAGCTGGAATCTCCCCTGAAAATTTTACAGACGCTGGGTGGCTTTGAAATTGCGGCGATTACCGGCGCTTATCTAAGCTGCGCTCAGCAGGGCCTGCCCATATTGGTGGATGGTTTTATTAGCAGCGCAGCGGCTTTGCTGGCGATCAGAATACTGCCCGGAGCAAAAGAGTGGATGTTGTTTTCCCATGCATCGGCTGAACCGGGCCATCAGAAAATCATGCAGGCTATCAAGGCCAGGCCCTTGCTGGATCTGGGGATGCGTCTGGGAGAAGGCAGTGGTGCCGCGGTGGCCTTACCCATTATGCGGCTGGCCTGTCGTCTGCATACGGGTATGGCGACCTTTGCACAGGCAGGTGTGTCAGGGAAAAATTAAATGGAGGGGGTTCCCGGCTAGCGTGATTTTTCGCAAATTTCCTGAAATAAACTACACTCATATCAAAATATAATAACAATGAGGCCGCAAGGTCTCTTTTTTTGAGAGTGGTTATAGTGAAAAAGCACAGGATGTATGTGCCCGTTTTAGGCTTTGTTTTGATCTTATCAAGTCTGAATATGGCAAGTGTTGTAGCTGCGGGACTGGATTCAATTGGTGGCAGAGTCTTTCTTTTGCAAAAGAAAATGGCGTTAAGAGGCAATGCCCTTGCACAGTATAAACTCGGTACATTTTATGAGTTTGGAGTGTCCGTTAAGCCGGATGTAAATGAGGCAAAGGTCTGGTATGAAAAGGCCGTCAGCAAAAAATATCGACCGGCTATTAATCGACTGAAATACCTGGAAATTAAAGCCAGTGGTTATGATCAGGCAAAGTATGGGGACTGGTTAAAAAATATAAAAGCAGAAGCTCAGGCTGGCAGGGCTGATGCCCTGATTCTTTTAGGCCAGATGTATCATCATGGTTACGGGGTTAAAAAGAATCTGAAAAAATCCCTCGATTTGCTTCTCAGGGCCAGTGCCATGGGACACCCTGAAATACAGTCTGAAATCGATAAGATACAGGAACGGCTGCAACCCAGAAAAGTGAAACCCAAAAAAGCGGCGCCGATTGTTGCAGAAAAGCCAGTTGAAAAAAAAGCGCCTGTTAAAAAATCATCCACTCAAGAAAAAAAATCGTCTGTTGCCCAATTGGATAAAGAAAAAGCCCGCAAGGAAAAAGAAGCAAAACGTCGTCGCTATGAGGCAGCAATGAAAAAGTATTACCAGGATCAGCTGATTTTGCAGAAACAGCAGGAATGGTCAGAGTCGCAGGATGGTGATGATGAAGATCTGGATGTGGAGTCTGAAACTTTATAATATAAGCCTGCCTCAGGAAATTTTAATGCGCACAATATTCATGACTTCCATCTCAATGCCCGCCACCGACTCCGTGGACGGGTAATAACTTAAATTCACCCGCTGTCCCGTTAAATTTTTATATAACTTCTTTCGTTTGTATTTGAATGGGGTGGTACAGCCTTCCAGCATCAGGGTGTTAATGATCCATTCACCCTGTTCACGCTGTACATGGGATGTCACTTTCATCATATCACTCTGGGTAAGCCTGGGATGTTTTTTAAGTAACTTGTTTACATCTGATTTCATTTGTCATTATCTTTTGGCCAGGGGTAGTTGGCAGGCTTTTGAACATCAACGGGGATTTG
>JALTRC010000380.1 GCA_026998145.1 Gammaproteobacteria bacterium | reverse complement strand
CATCAAAAAAATCCCCTGAAAGATAAAAACGGCAAGCCATTGCCCACACCTGACAGCAAACTCTGGCTAAGTGGCGGCTGGCGAAACCCTGAACGCAATGAATGGTATAGCAATGCATTAAATGGCATTCATCAACGGGGTGGTGCGATTGATGTTATTGTAACCGCACCACCAGGTGATATTAATGCGGCTATTGCCTACTGGGTTTTATGGGATGGTTTAAATAAAAACAGGGATACATTAAAAGCCTTCTGGCAGCTGGAAACCCACGGCCGCCCCATGCGTACCGATGAATTTAAAAATGATATAGAGCCTGAAAACGGCATCCCCGATGCATTTGATAAGGCCGATCACCTGCACGCCAATATAAAATATGATGAACCATGAAATCACTTGTTAAAATTATCGCCCTGCTTTTACCACTGGTCTGCCATGCACAAAATGAATTTGCTGATATATTTGAAATGCAGCCGGTTGAGCCTGTTGCCATGGCTGACAGCATTACACAATACTATATTGGTAAACGAAATCTGAATACTGATACAGCTCTCCAGCAACTGATTTCCTATAACAATACAATTGACAAAAATATTACTCAGTCACCCAAAGACCCTGGGCTATATTTTCTGAAAGGATTAAATCTAAGCCTGTTATCCAGCCTCTATGCAAAGCAGGGCAATGCTCTTGCCCCTCAGGCTTTAAAAAATAAACTTGCCGCATATAAAAAAGCCATAGAACTTGATAGCCAAACATCACCAAAATTATCTGCATTCGCCTATGCCACCATGAAACACGGCCTGCCGGAGTCGTTGAAAATTAAAGCCATTCAAAAAGAATTGAAGCTCGGCGGCAGTGGGGATAATGAAAGTCAGTACTGGTATTTACACTGGAGCAATATTAATAGCCTGCAAAAAGCCGGACGATTTCAGGAGGCTCAAGCCGCGCTTAATAATATGAAGCAGGAGCTTAAAGCATCCGGCATTGAAAACTCAGCCTATAGTAATATTGCATCCCGGGCAGAACACAATCTGAACGCTGCCATAAAACAACAGCAAAAAAACTCACCTGCCCGGCAGGATCAGGCGCAGGAGACGCATTCATCACTGGATACAAAAACACTCGTTATTATTATCATTTCTATTGTATCCTTGTTGTCCATACTCGGCGTCACCTTATACGAGCGCGTTATTAAAAAGGCCAGATAAGTTTTCATCATGCCCACAAACCAGACAAGTGATAGCCATATCTGCCAGCAACTGCAACAATGGGTTGAGCAGATTATTATTCGCCATAATTTCTGCCCTTTTGCAAAACGGGAATTTGTTAAAGGCAGCATTCGTTATACGGTTGATCACGCACAGGATATTGAAACCTGCCTGCACAAATTAATTAATGAATGTATTTACCTTGACGAGCATGAAGACACAGAAACCACCCTGATTATATTTCCCGATGCGGTACCCGTATTTGATGACTTTCTGGATCTGGTAGAAATGGCGGAAATACTGCTGGTTGAACAGGGTTATGAAGGCACTTACCAGATTGCCAACTTTCATCCAGATTATATTTTTGCCGATAGCACAGAAGACGACCCGGCCAATTACACCAACCGTACCCCCTGGCCTGTGTTACATTTATTGCGTAGTGAACGTATGGCAAAGGTACTGGAAGGCTATCCGCAGCCTGAAAAAATCCCTGAGAATAATATAAAACTGGCCCGGAAACTGGGCCTGGAAACCATGCAGAAAGAACTGCGCGCATGTAAAGAAATAAAGAGTGAAAAATGAGCCATATTACTATCACTGAACTAAATATTTACCCGGTAAAATCCCTGCGACAAATCAGCCTGCAACGCAGCCATCTGGATCCTTTTGGTCTGGCCATGGACAGACGCTGGATGCTGGTAGATGAAAACAACCACATGCTGACCCAACGCCAGCTTCCCCGCATGTGCCTGATTAGCACCCGGCTGGACAATCAACAATTGATATTACAGGCAGAGGATATGGATGACCTTGTCGTCCCGGCCGCCACCGATACCGTATTACCGGTCAGCGTCTGGAACGATCAGTGCAATGCACTGGACTGTGGTGATGAAGCTGCCGAGTGGTTGAGTTTTTTTCTGAATAAAGAATGCCGGCTGGTGTATTTTCCCGATAATGAAATGCGTCAGGTGGATACAAACTATGCCCGGGCCGGTGACCGCACCGCCTTTAGTGATGGCTTTCCCCTGCTGCTGATTTCACAGGCCTCTCTGGATGATTTAAACCAGCGCCTGGAAACGCCTGTACCCATGGCGCGCTTTCGCCCTAATCTGGTGGTAAGCGGTTGCGAGGCCTATGCAGAAGACACATGGAAAAAAATTCGCATTAACCAGATTGATTTTAGAATCGTAAAACCCTGTAGCCGCTGCGTGATTCCCAGCATTGATATTGAAACTGCACAGAAATATCCCGAGCCAACCCGCACCCTGGCTAGCTACCGCATGAAAGATAAAAAAATATTTTTTGGGCAGAATGTGATTGCCGAATCCGAAGGTGATCTGGAAACCGGTATGGAAGTCGCAGTGCTGGAATAAGCGGCACCGATAATATAATAAAGGCGCTTAAGGCACCTCTAATTAAATTCCCGCACCAGCCACACACGCCCCGGCTGGGTTTTATCCGCTGAAATAATATCCCCCGTATCTAAATCCAGCATCAGGCTATTATTGTCATTCTGAATATCCGGTGTTGATGACCAGACAGGTAGGGCCTCACCTTCAACGGCAGGGAAGCCATACATATACAGATCCGTTTTCGGCATACGACAACTGGGGTGGCGATACAGGCTCATCAGTTCTTTTATATTAGGCACACGCCAGTCCTGATAAACAAAACCGGAATTATCAATCGGCACCACATTCTGATTAAACAACTGGCTTGTCTGTAAGGCCTGCTGCCAGTCAAGCTGATCGGCCGATGTCAGAGCGCAATTTGTTTCACTGGTTTGTGTCTGCCCCAGAGGACAGGCCAGCCACATCAGTCGACGATTAATATCAACATACACGCCAACCGGAACACGAATGCTCTGCCCCTGGATACTGATATCCGCCGCCGATGTTGTTCGATTAACCAGAAAAGCATTAAGGCATTCCGATATTGGTTCTATCTGCACAATAGCAACCACCGCATTTGCGGTATTACTCAATACGCTTATTACAAATAGTGCGCTTATCCTTAATATTTTTTTACTCATTAATTACGCCTCTACCATCATTAATTTAAACTCTGGAAAATATAGAACCAGAAATATTTGGTAATCATGCCACCAAAGTCCTCGTCTTTTTTATTCTGCTGACTGGCCGGATGAATCACATACATAATCTCACCTTCATAATATGGTGCCAGTGTTTGTGCAAGCGTATCGTAGAGAGCACCTGATGGTACCGGCGAAACAGGGTTGTTTGTCCAAGCATAATACACATTTGCTGGCACCGGCTTTCCGCTTGAAAAATCCACATTGACTACCATGTCTTTTATCATTAGCTCCAGTCCGTTTAGCGGCCCGGTAACATTGAGCGGTGCACCCACGGCATTGATATCACCACCTGCCAGCAGATAATCATTAAGCCATTCCCTACCATAAAGCCCCGAACCCAATGATCCTGCCGGGCTGTAATATTCGCTCCATACTTGTATCAGCCTGTTTTTAAACCATGCTCCCAGGCTGGAGCGCTGCTCTAGTCCCGGTGAGTTATCCCATGAATTGGCATCAAGGTTGGCCCACTGAATATCCATGCTATTGCGTCTTAGGGCCAGATAG
>JALTRC010000379.1 GCA_026998145.1 Gammaproteobacteria bacterium | reverse complement strand
GATTCCCCAGTCATCCCAGTAATGACGGTAATCCAGATGCAGCGCATCCTGCCCGATGGCGGTAATCAGGCTGCCTTTTAAGGTTTGCTTAAAGCGGGAGTCCGGCCGCCCTTCCCACACATAATCCGCCGCAAAACCCTGAGCATCCAGCACACTGATAATTTTATATGGGTCGGTTTGATAGCCATTACTCTGACTCAGGCCATAATTAATATTTAACAGGGTGATGGGATTTAATACATGGGTCATGCCCAGCAATACATCCAGTGTTTTTTTCTTTTTGCCGGGAAACAGGCCTTCACCACTGCCGCCGGATGCCGATGTCAGTGTCTGTGTTGTCGGCAGGAAAATCGAGCTAAAACTATTATGAAAACCACCGTGTGGATTCACTGCATCATAACTGAACGCGGCCCCCATACTGAGGGTGGTGCGCTTATTATTAATATCTTTAAGGTAGGAGTAATTAACGCCCAAAGATGAGTAGTCGGTTTCCGCTGAATAACTGACACCCGCCTGATAACGGGACAGACGATCATAGGGCGTCATCCAGCTCACATTCATGGATGTGCGCGTGTCCTTGAAACGGGTATCCAGTGGCGTATAACCGGGTAATACCTGGTAGCCATTAAATGCCTGCAAACGGCTGGATGATGTGGCGCCATTCGGTGATGCCCCGCTTAAGGAGTCGTAAATCACTTCAAAACTGAAAAAATCATCGTCTGCATTATGTTTAGTCAGGCTGACAACCGGCTCAATAATACTGACCCTGTCCTGCTGCTGCCCGTCCTGCTCGTAATAGCTCATTAAAGACGCATCATAGCTCCAGTCTGATGCGGATGCATGGGTACCCGCCAGCAGGCTTCCCACCGCCAGGCCCAGTTTTCGCCTTAATTGCATCCGCAGCCACCTCCACCAATTCCACTGCCCCCTGATGCGGCTTCCTTGCTGAAGTAAATATGCTCGTTCAGGCCTTCCTGTACCGGGTTCGTCACCAGTTGCAT
>JALTRC010000378.1 GCA_026998145.1 Gammaproteobacteria bacterium | reverse complement strand
GATATGCCGGCAAAGCTGCTGACCCGCCACTGGATTATCACCAGTGCTAATGGGGAAACTCAGGAAGTAAAAGGCGATGGTGTGGTTGGTGAACAACCCCACCTGAAGCCCGGCGAAGGTTTTCAATATACCAGCGGCACTCTGATGAATACAGCCACCGGCTCCATGACTGGCAGCTATCAGATGCAGGCTGATGACGGCTATCGTTTTGAAGCGGATATTCCTGAATTTTATCTGGTTGTACCCAATACCCTCCACTGAGGCCAGACGCTAATATGGGATTAAAATTCAGCTATACCCTGCTCGCCCCCATTTATGATTCGATGATTGCAAAGGCCACTCAGGCGAATCGCATTAAGAGCCTGCAACGGCTGAATAATTGCGATAACCAGAATGTACTCATTAATGGTATTGGCAGTGGCCTTGATATTCCCCATCTTCCTGCCGGGCCTGATTATACGGGCGTGGATATTACGCCCGCCATGTTATCCAGAGCAGAACAGCGAGCCGCACAACATGACTGCCTGATTGATCTGCAACTGGCTGATGTGATGGCCCTGCCTTTTGATGATGACAGCTTTGATATAGTGCTAATGCATTTAATTCTGGCGGTGGTACCCAGCCCTCAACAGGCGCTTAAGGAAGCCTGCCGCATACTCAAACCCGGTGGACGTATTTTAATTTATGATAAGTTTTTACGCCCTGGACAGCTGGCTTTTTTCAGGCGTTTAATCAATCCTGTTATCCGTCATATTGCGACCCGTACGGACGTTGTGTTTGAACATCTGCTGGAACAATGCCCACAATTATCCGTCGTTAAAGATGAACCTGTGCAGATTAATGGCTGGTTCAGAATGATTGAACTGGTTAAAAACTAATGGCCGTTTATGCCATTGGCGATGTGCAGGGCTGCTTCGATCAACTGCAACGATTACTGGATGCATTACACTTTGATCCCGCCTCGGACAAACTCTGGTTTGCCGGCGACATTGTGAATCGCGG
>JALTRC010000377.1 GCA_026998145.1 Gammaproteobacteria bacterium | reverse complement strand
AAATCGCTCACGTTGTTCGCTGGGACAACCCACCGCTCGCTTTGCTCGGGCGGGTTGCCCCTTAGCTCATCGTTATGCCAATAAAACCTAAACTCCTTCTACACTTGAAAAGCGCCAAAAAAAGGACTATATTTAGGTCTGTATTTGGGTTTTAATGAATATTAGAGGGTTATAATGAAACAAGTCCTGTCCAGCTGCTCTGCAAGTATTTCAGAACTAAAGAAAAATCCTACTGCACTTCTAAATGAAGCAGAGGGTTCTCCTATTGCTATTCTCAATCACAACATTCCAGCTGCATATTTAATTCCAGCTGAAACATATGAATGGCTTATGGACAAACTAGAAGATGCCGAATTAGCTCAAATAGTTGCTGATCGTATGAATGAAAAAGATAAGGCTATAGAAGTAGATCTTGATGAGCTATAAAATAAAATTTCTGCCCAGCGCACTTAAAGAATGGAAAAAACTTGCGCCTCCCATTCAGGCGCAATTTAAGAAAAAGCTAAAAGAAAGATCAACTAACCCACGAAATAAAGCTAGCCAATTACGAGGTTTCAAAGATGTTTATAAAATTAAACTCCGGTCAGTGGGGTATCGGTTAGTTTATGAAGTAAACGATGCTGACATTGTCGTATATGTAATTGCAGTGGGAAAGAGGGATCGTGGTTTGGTATACAGCAAAGCGGAAGAACGAAAATAGGCATAACAAACTCATCCAGAGGACTTTCAAAGCTGTCGCGGCTTTTGCAAAAAAACCGCGACAGCTTTGAAAGCCCCTGATGAGGGCGTTAGGCTTCCAACGCAAGGGGAGAAATGCAATGAAAATCAGATCAATCGCATCAAGTATTTTGCTTGGATTATTTTTGCTACTTGGATTAGTCGCCTGTGGTGGAGGGAATGGGGGTGATGGTGGAACAACCGTCAATGCCTCAGCTAACGGGCTATGGGAAGGCACTTTTACAGAAAGTGGCGTGGGAACATTTGACGTGAGCGGCCTTCTATATAA
>JALTRC010000376.1 GCA_026998145.1 Gammaproteobacteria bacterium | reverse complement strand
TTCTGGCTGCCCCGACTCCACCTCAACTTTGCCATCTTGCAGCGCCAAACGCTTATACTCGGCCTGTATTTTGTCATCAGATAATGACGAATCCCCTCCATCCCACTGCACTTCCAAGGTATCAATCGCTTTCTGCGCCTGCCAATATGTTTCAGCTACCACAGCAATCGCATCTCCCAGATTAATAACCGACAGTATGCCTGCCTTTGAAGTCAGGCTCGCCGCATCAAAGTCTTTAACTCTTGCACCAAATAGAGGAGCCTGCCTGATAGCCGCATACTTTAAACCAGGAATTTCTATATCGATCCCATAAACCGCAGCACCCGTTATTTTTTCAATACTATCCAGCCTTTGAACAGGCTGTCCGATAATCTTAAACTGGTTTTCAGATTTTAATACAGGATTTGGTGGAAGAGGCTGCTTACTGGCTGCCAGACTAATTTCGCCATAGCTTATTGAGCTGTTCGAAGGAGAGTGAAAAATTTTTCCTGTATCTGTATAACACTCTTTAGTCGGCACTCCCCAGTGGGATGCAGCAGCGGCTAACAACATCTCTCTAGCGGCGGCACCCGCCTGTCTTAATGGAGACCATAATTCTCGGACAGAAGTGCTACCGGCAGTTGCCATATTTCCATAAATTGATGAGGCATCTGCTCTAATAATATTGACCTTGCTCCAGTCGGCATCCAGTTCTTCCGCCACCAGCATTGACAAAGCCGTGCTAATACCCTGCCCCATTTCAACCTTGGAAATAACGATACGAAGCTGATCATCTTCCCCTATGCTCAGCCAGATACTGGGTTGGAAACTGTTATTTAAAGATGCATTATTCGGAACCTGTTGATTACAACCAGATGCAGTAACACCAATCAATAATCCGGTACCGAGATAAGCCGAATTTTTTAAAAATCGCCGACGATCCTGATCTTGAATTTGATATCTCATACGACACCTTTACTCTTGCGCACAGCCCGTTTAATCGCCTTCCTGACTTTCAGGTATGTGCC
>JALTRC010000375.1 GCA_026998145.1 Gammaproteobacteria bacterium | reverse complement strand
CCTGTAACGGGCCACCACAGGGTATCCAGGTAGAGCGTGACATCCTGAACAAATACGGTCGTCCTCTGCTGGGTTGTACGATCAAGCCCAAGCTGGGTCTGTCTGCCAAGAACTACGGTCGCGCCTGTTATGAAGGTCTGCGCGGTGGTCTGGATTTCACCAAAGATGATGAAAACGTAAACTCTCAGCCGTTTATGCGCTGGCGTCACCGCTTCGATTTTGTCATGGAAGCGATTCAGAAAGCCGAAGCGGAAACCGGTGAGAAGAAAGGTCACTATCTGAATGTGACGGCACCAACTGCGGATGAAATGATGCGCCGTGCAGAATATGCAAAAGAAATTGGCGCGCCGATTATTATGCACGATTACATTACTGGCGGCTGGTCGGCGAATACGCAGCTGGCCCAATGGTGTCAGGAAAACGGCATGCTGCTGCACATTCACCGTGCCATGCACGCGGTACTCGACCGTAACCCGCACCACGGTATTCACTTCCGCGTCTTAACCAAGATTCTGCGTCTGTCCGGTGGTGATCACCTCCACTCAGGTACGGTTGTGGGCAAGCTGGAAGGCGACCGTGAAGCAACTCTGGGCTGGATTGATATTATGCGTGATTCATACGTTAAGGAAGATCGCTCGCGCGGTATCTTCTTCGATCAGGACTGGGGCGCAATGCCAGGCGTATTGCCGGTTGCTTCCGGTGGTATCCACGTATGGCACATGCCGGCGCTGGTTAACATCTTTGGTGATGATTCCGTGCTGCAATTTGGTGGCGGTACATTAGGTCACCCATGGGGTAATGCGGCAGGTGCAGCGGCTAACCGTGTTGCTGTGGAAGCCTGTGTTGAGGCCCGTAACATGGGCCGTGAGCTTGAGAAGGAAGGTAAAGACATCCTCACAACAGCGGCCAAGAGCAGCCCTGAACTGGCGGCAGCGATGGAAACCTGGAAAGAAATCAAGTTTGAATTCGACACAGTCGACAAGCTGGACGTATCTCACAAGTAAACCGGCTGATCTGGTAAAGCCTTCGGGCTTTGCCAGCTGACACCCCTATACAGATTTAATTTAGGAGCATTAACATGCAAGATTATGAATCAAGTTTGAGTGATCCCTCAAGCCGCAAGTTTGAAACTTTTTCTTACCTGCCACCGTTCACTCCCGAGCAGACCCGCAAGCAAATCGAGTACATCGTAAGCAAGGGCTGGAATCCTGGTATTGAACACACTGAGCCTGAAAATGCCGGTGGTCACTACTGGTACATGTGGAAACTGCCTATGTTTGGTGAAACCGATGTAGACGCTATCCTCAAAGAAGTGGAAGCCTGCCATGCAGCGCATCCTGATAATCACGTACGTTTACTGGGCTTTGATAATTTTGCCCAGTCTGCCGGCGCGTCTATGGTTATCTATCGCGGTAAAACAGTTTAAGGCTGTTTCATCCGGGCTTTTAATCATTTAAAAGCAGAAGTATGGTGTCCGCAAATGAACGCAAAATACGCAAATAAAACAGATGTATTTGCGTGAATTTGCGGACACCCTGCTTTTTAAAAAACAGGCGAAGGATTAAAAATAATGAATGCTAAACCCGATCAATATGTGGGCATAGATAATGACATCAATGGTGGTATGACTAGCATTGGTAAGATCATCCGTGATGCCTGGGTGTTTGAACTGTTACCTGAAACCGAAACTTGCGAAGGCTGGAACCTAGCCGGGATTGACGCTTTGTTACAGAAGGTTAATGCCGAGTGGGATAAATATGGCTGTCTGGTTAGCCAGTTGCCCGAGCCCCTGGCTCAACGCCATTACGACATTCACCAGAGGGCCATTGAAAAGGCCAAAGCGGCTGGCTGGTCAGGTGAAGTTGAAACCGGCGATGAAGAGTAAGTGGTTTTACAAGAATCAAGAGAATAAATGGGTGTGATTATGTCTGATATAAGCGTAGATCCAAAACAGTACATCGTTAAAAACGAGCCTTATTACGAAGCCGTGGGTAAGGAAGTTGAATACTACGAAGCGGCCTACAATGTGCGTATGCCCATGATGTTAAAAGGCCCCACCGGCTGTGGTAAGTCACGCTTTGTGGAATATATGGCCTGGAAACTGGGTAAGCCGCTGATTACCGTGGCCTGTAATGAAGACATGACCGCATCGGATCTGGTAGGTCGCTTCCTGTTAGACAAGGACGGCACAAAATGGCAGGACGGCCCGCTGGCAACGGCGGCCCGCATCGGCGCCATCTGTTATCTGGATGAAGTGGTGGAAGCCCGTCAGGATACCACGGTTGTGATTCACCCTTTAACGGATCACCGCCGCACCTTACCGCTGGATAAAAAAGGCGAGCTGATTGAAGCGCATCCGGACTTTCAGCTGGTGATCTCCTACAACCCGGGCTACCAGAGTTTGATGAAAGATTTAAAACAATCCACCAAGCAGCGTTTTGGCGGTCTGGACTTTGATTATCCGGAAACCGAGCTGGAAGTGGCCATTGTGCATAAGGAATCCGGCGTGGATAAAGATACAGCGGAAAAGCTGGTGCAGATTGCTCACCGCGCCCGAAACCTTAAGGGGCATGGTCTGGATGAAGGTATCTCCACCCGTTTGCTGGTATATGCAGGCCAGCTCATCAGCAAGGGTGTTGATCCGCAGGCGGCATGCAGCATTACCATGGTGACACCATTGACCGATGATCCGGATATGCGCGATACCCTGAATGCGGCTGTGCAGACATTCCTAGGATGATTTTAAAAGCATATCGTCCGCAAATGAACGCAAAGTCACGCAAATAAAAGCAAAAGCCTTAATTAGGTTTGCTGTTGCAGATGTGCACGGACAAAAACATTTGCGTTTATTCCCGCTCATTTGCGGACAGACTGCTTTTAAGTTTTTACAGGCTCCTACATGCCTGGAACCTTCCATAAGATTTAGGTGTTTTTTATGTCGTCAATCAAACTTGAAGATTATGCAGATTTTCTGGAACAGTCGGTGCCGGAAGTCAAAGAGGTTCTGGAAAGCACGTTTCAGGAAGCGGCGCGTATTATGTCACCTGCCGGCTTGCAGGATTATATGGATGGTGCCCGCGCTCTGACCAATCTGGGCCGTGGTCATGATCTGGTGATTACCTATTTACAGGAAATGCCACTGGTCGCCAAAGAGTGCGGCGAGGACATTATTTCCGATGTCATCAGCGCCGCCATGAAAGTATCTTCCATGACCTCCGGCGAGGTTATCAGCCTGTTACTGGGCAGCCTGCCATCGGCGGCGCGTCATCTGGGTGACGGGCAGCTGGTGCGGGGCTATCTCACCCTGATTCATCAGCTGGCATCCACCGCAGCCCGTGGCCTGCGCCCCATGCTCAACCATATTGATGAATTATTATCCAAGCTGACCTTAAGCGGCCTGCGCCGCTGGGCCAATTTTGGCGCCCAGGCCTATCGCCGGGATTTTAACAATCTCACCTCATACTTTAATCTGGAGTCTGCCGACAGCCGCGCCATGCTGGAAAAAGAGCGCCGCGGTGTGCTGTTTGTGAAGGTGCAGCGCAAGATCAACTTTTATCTGCGTGCCCTCTGGGGGCGGGATTTTTTCCTGCGCCCAACCGGTGCTGACTACACGGACTTTCGCCCCTATATTGAAGACCGCATTCTCTATATGCCCGATGCCCTGGATGATCTGGGGCCTAAGGATAATGCCATTGCCGGGCTGGAAATTTACCGAGCCACGGCGGCTCATATGGCTGCCCACTTAATGTATAGCAGCAGCTCCGTATCGGCTGAACAGCTTAGCCCGGCGCAAATGTTTTTTGTGGGACTGCTGGAAGATGCCCGGGTGGAGTACAAGGC
>JALTRC010000374.1 GCA_026998145.1 Gammaproteobacteria bacterium | reverse complement strand
TAAACAGCAGCTTGAACATGAGTGTGGGATCCAGTGCTGGGCGGCCGTTGTTATGGCAATAAAAGTCTTTAACGAGATCATGTATAAAGCTGAAATCGATTTTGGCGTCTATTTTACGCAACAGGTGATTGGACGGGACGAGTTCTTCAATACAGACAAACTCAAGTTCGGATTGGGTTTGGGGGCGTTCTTTTAGCATACCCTATTATGAAAAAGTCCCAGCCTGATGGCTAGGACTTTGTCAGCAGTCTGAAACCCACCATTTTGGTGGGTTTTTTTATGGCTGAGATAATGACTAACCCCTATGGGGGAGGCGTTTTAATATGCCTGTCATAAGTTCCGTTTAATATTAGCAAAAGCTAAAACAAATTGATTTAGATCAACAATGTCCCTGTATAAAAGGCGTTTAATCATAGCCAAGGAGATGAAGTGTTAATCGCAAATAGATAGACCGGGAGGCTAAAAAAACTGGTCGGTGAAAGTAGCAAAAAAAATATAAAACATAGTTGTAAATGAAAGAAACAAAAAATTTATATAGCCGAGAAACAAGATAGAAATATCTTAAATTGAAGGTACGGAAAAATGAATAAATTAACCTCTCTTAGTAAAGTCATTGCTGCTTCAACTGTTGCGCTGGTTGCGGCGGGTTTATTATCCGGAACAGCAAAAGCCGGAACCATTGTGGGTACGGCCCATGATATGTCAGCCAGCGGTTTTAGCGGTGGTGAGATTTGCGTTGTTTGCCACACACCCCATAATTCAGACACCTCAGTGACTCAGGCGCCTTTATGGAATCATGCGGTGACCGCTACCACTTTCACCATGTATTCCAGTGGTACACTGGATGCGACTATTGATAATCAGCCTACTGGTACATCCAAGCTGTGTCTGTCATGCCATGATGGTGTAACTGCGATAGACAGTTTTGGTGGTAACACAGGTTCTACTGTTATCAATAATCTGGATAAGGCTATCGGTATAAATGGTGATATGACCAATGATCATCCTATCTCCATTACCTTTGATACCGCTTTATCCGGCGTAGACCCCGGCCTGCATGATCCTGCAACCCGTGCTGTTACCATTGGTGAAGGCGGCGATAAGAGTCGCACCGGTACCGTTGCCAGTTTGATGTTATCGGGTGGTAAAGTGCAATGTACTTCCTGTCATGATGTTCACAATAACTTTGTTGGACCTGGTACCAATAACCAGCCGTTCCTGAAAGTTACCAAAGCAGGCAGCCAAATCTGCCTGACCTGTCACAACAAATAGTTGTGTAATCAGGCCTTCCATTTACTGGGAGGCCTGATATTCTCCAAGCTGAAGAGTGCTTGTTTTTTAGCGAGCTTTGTCAACGACTGCCTGGATATAGCAAAGTGAAATCATTCAGCATAAAACCTGTTTTAATATTGGCCCTGTTGTTACCTGTTTTTTTAATATCAGGTTGTGCAGGCCTGTCTGGTAAAGATGAACAATATGTTTTTTATCCCCCTTTACCCAGTCCGCCTCGAATTCAGTATCTGGCAACATTTTCCGGTCCACAGGATCTGGTGGAAGGAGATAATGGATTCAGCCAGTTTATTCTCGGTAAAGAATCAGAAACCTCTACTGTTGTGAAAAAACCCTATGGGGTGCAAATACATGATGGTGTGATTTATGTGGTGGATATACGTGGTCCAGGTGTGGCCATGTTTGATCTGAAAAAACATAAATTTGATTTAATGTACGGTGCCTTTAGCGGAAAAATGCGTAAGCCCATTAATATTCGTATTGATAAAGATGGTACTAAATATATTACCGATACCATTCGTAATCTGGTGCTGGTTTACAATGCGGAAAATAAATTTGAAAGGCTGATTGGAGATGGGGAAACATTTAAACCATCGGACCTACTGATTGTGGGTGATAATCTTTTTGTTACCGATATTAAGAATCATAAAATAAGAGTCATTAATAAATACACGGGAAAAGAATTATACAATTTTGGTAAAGCCGGCTCGAAAGAAGGTGAATTATTTTATCCCACCAATCTGGCCCTGGGTTCAAACGGTAATATCTATGTTAGCGAAACGGGTAATTTCAGGGTGCAGGAATTTACCCCAAAAGGTGACTTTGTCAAAATATTCGGAAAAGTCGGTACTGGCCTTGGGCAGTTCGCCCGACCCAAAGGCATCGCTATTGATAAAAAAGGTCGCTTATATGTAGTGGATGCGGCATTCGAAAATGTTCAGGTTATGAATGAAGATGGACGCCTGCTAATGTATTTTGGTGAGCCGGGTTCAGAAAAAGCCAATATCAATCTGCCTACCGGTATTGCGATTGATTATGACAATATCAAGTACTTTAAAAAGTATGCCGCACCGGGTTTTAAAATACATTACCTTATTTTAGTGGCCAGTCAGTTTGGCCTGAACAAAGTGAATGTATTTGCCTATGGCCGTCAGGAAGGTCTGGATTATTCAGATCCAGTTCAACAGGTTACAGTCGAGTAATGATGGGAGGCTCAGCGGTAAGTGCATGTACAGGTTTCTCTTATGTCCTGCTAAATGCAGATGGGTGGTTTTTATGGCATTGCTTGCCCAGTCGGCATCCTGTTATGCAGAAAAAGTATCAGCTTTCCAGTTAACAGAGCTGGATTCCTACCTGGCCCTGCGTTACCTGCTGGATGAGCAGGTAATCAGTACCGGAGGGGTTGATACTCTGCAGGACAGGCGACCCACTTTTCAGGAAGAATATGCAATAGCTACCCAGAGCTATATTTACCACCCGAATTTTTTAAATATGGATATAGGTGGCAGCCTGTTGCTGGATCAAAGCCGCTTTGAATCATTGAATACTGAAAACCAGAGTCATTCCGAGTTACTCAATTTTAATACCCGCTTAAATTTTCTTGCAAAGAAACCTTACCCATTCAGTCTGTATTACGATAAGCAGAATCCATCGGTGAGTACCGGCCTTGGGGGGCGCTTTATTCAGGAAAATATAAAGTATGGTGTGGACTTTAGCCTGCAGGAACCTTTTTCACCGATCCAACTTACCATCAACAGTTTTCAGCTCACCTCAAAAGGCGAAGGCTTTGATCAAATTGTCAACGATGTTCAGCAACAAACCACTGTTCGCATGTACCATGCCTATGGCTCCGGGGATCATTTTCAGGTGAGTCTGTTAAGCAATGATCTGCAATCCCAAAGTGGTAATCCTGACCTGCCCATTATTGCCCGTAAAACCAGTACCGATAGTGTGAATATCGATAGCCGTAATTTATTTGGCAAGCTGGATCAGCTTCAGCTCACCAATGTAATGAGCTATAGCGAACAGCATGAATATCCGGTCAGGCGAGATGTGCGTATCGCGCCCAATATTCGCTGGATACATTCCGATAGTTTAAGTTCGTTTTACCGCTTGAATTTATCAGACTCAACAGAAGAAGATATTGAAAATAATAATAAAAAAATGGTGTTGGGTTTAAGTTATTTTAAAGCCCATATCAATGGCAGTTTTGATGTGCATGGGGAAAGCAGTAAAGCAACGGGTATCAGCTTCGACAATATAGGCAGTAATTACAGCCTGGCACTTGATCGGGATACATCAGCAGGCAATATCAGTGTTTCCTATAGTGGCAATCTGGATGTGAGAAATCAGCAATCGGATATTGCATTATTTGAGGTATTCAGTGAACCACTCAGTTTACAGAATATCGATTTTGTTACATTAAATCACGATTTTATTGATACCACTACACTGGTCGTTTCCAATGTGGGGCGTACTCAGGTGTATATAGAAAATCAGGATTATCGTGTTGTTGTGATTGGTACAAAAACCCAGATACAGCGCCTGTCGGGGGGCAGTAT
>JALTRC010000373.1 GCA_026998145.1 Gammaproteobacteria bacterium | reverse complement strand
CAGCATCCATGCCATAACAATAAGCCATTGATTTAAATAAGAATACGCAAAACAACAAGCCTTTTTCAGAAAGCCATATCACACAGTATTGATTAAATATCGGTTATATCACACAGCATTGCTTAAGGTAGCTCTGATTAATTCTGAACGCCAAACTTAAGGGTGAAATATCCCCGCCAAAATGCTACTTTATGCGCCCCTGACAACAGCAAGCCAACACCATGACCGAGACACGCAAAATCCTTGTTACCAGCGCCCTGCCCTATGCCAACGGGCCGATTCATCTGGGGCATCTGGTGGAATATATTCAAACGGATATCTGGAGCCGCTTCCAGAAGCTGCGCGGTCATGAGTGCTACTATGTTTGCGCCGATGATGCCCACGGCACGCCCATTATGTTGCGTGCCCGTCAGGATGGCATCACCCCGGAACAGTTGATTGCCGATACCCAGAAACACCACCAGGCGGATTTTGCCGACTTTTTAATCGGTTTCGATAATTATCACAGCACCCATTCCGATGAAAACCGGGAGCTGGCCAGCAGCATATATCTGGCACTGCGGGATGGGGGCCATATTACCTCCCGCACTATTTCCCAGGCCTATGATCCGGAAGCCAAAATGTTTCTGCCGGATCGTTTCATCAAGGGCACCTGCCCAAAATGCGGTGCCGAGGATCAATACGGGGACAGCTGTGAAATATGCGGCGCCACCTATGACACCACCGATTTAAAAAATCCCTATTCGGTGGTATCCGGCGCCACCCCCATTAAAAAGGATACCGAACATTATTTCTTCAAGCTGGGTGATTTCAAAGACATGCTGGAAAAATGGATTAATGCCGGCCATGTGCAAAGTGAAATCTCCAACAAACTTAAGGAATGGTTTGAGTCCGGCCTGAAAGACTGGGATATTTCCCGGGATGCCCCCTACTGGGGATTCCAGATTCCCGACACGGACGACAAATATTTTTATGTGTGGCTGGATGCGCCCATCGGTTATATGGCCAGTTTTAAAAACCTGTGTGATAAAAGCGAACTGGATTTTGATGAGTTCTGGAAAGCCGATTCCAGCACCGAGCTGTATCATTTTATCGGCAAGGACATTGCCTATTTCCATACTTTATTCTGGCCGGCGGTGTTAGATGGCGCCGGCTATCGCACGCCCACCAAAGTATTCTGTCACGGCTTTCTGACGGTAGACGGGGCGAAGATGTCCAAATCCCGCGGCACCTTTATCAAGGCGCGCACCTATCTGGATCATTTGCAGCCGGAATATTTACGTTATTACTATGCGGCCAAGCTGTCATCGGGCGTGGATGATATTGACCTGAATCTGGAAGATTTCCAGCAGCGGGTGAATACGGATCTGGTGGGCAAGTTTGTCAATATCGCCAGCCGGGTGGCCGGTTTTATTAAAAAGAATTTTAATGGCCAGCTCTCTGCCCAACTACCCCGGCCGGAACTTTACCAGCAGATGGTCGATGCGGGCGACAGCATTGCCGAGCACTATGAAAACCGCAAATACTCCCAGACCATTCGGGAGATTATGGCGCTGGCCGACAGGGCCAATGAATATATTGCAGTGGAAGAACCCTGGGCAAAAAACAAACAGGAAGGTATGGAACAGCAGGTGCATGATATTTGCACTCAGGGCATCAATATGTTCCGCCTGCTGTGCATTTATTTAAAACCCATACTGCCGCAAACCGTTGCCAGAGCAGAAGACTTTTTAAACTGCGGTGAACTCAGCTGGATTGATGCACAGCAGCCACTGCTCAACCACAGTATTCATCCCTTTAAAGCTCTGATGCAGCGTATTGAACAATCGGCGCTGGACAGCATTGTGGAAGCCTCAAAAGAAAACCTGCAGGCTACGCCGCAAAAAACCGAAGCAGCGGCCGCCCCTGTCGAGCCCATTGCAGATGAAATCGAGTTTGATGATTTTGCCAAAATCGATTTGCGCATTGCCCGCATTGTCAAAGCCGAGCATGTGGAAAAGGCTAATAAGTTATTACGCTTAACTTTGGATATTGGCAATGAAACCCGCGAAGTTTTAGCGGGAATAAAATCCGCCTACGCACCGGAAGATCTACAGGGCAAGCTCACGGTGATGGTGGCCAATTTAAAACCCCGCAAAATGAAATTCGGCACCTCCGAAGGCATGGTGCTGGCCGCCGGGCCCGGGGGTAAGGATCTGTGGATATTGAATCCGGATGAGGGTGCGCAGCCGGGTATGCGGGTGAAATAGGCAAAGTTGAGAGGGGGCATAGCCCCTGTGCTGCGTTATTTTCACCTGCGGCTTTCAGATATATAAACAGACATTCCATAATTTGCTAATATAAGCAGATTGCCCATACAGGCGAACAAGCTTCCACATGATATGACTGAATACGCCCTCATCCTCATCAGCACCATACTGGTCAATAACTTTGTACTGGTGAAATTCCTGGGCCTATGCCCGTTTATGGGGGTCTCCCGCAAGCTGGAAACCGCTATGGGTATGGCACTGGCTACCACCTTTGTACTCACCCTCTCCTCCATCTGTTCCTACCTGGTTAATGAATACCTGCTACTGCCTCTGGGGCTGGAATTTTTGCGCACCATTATGTTTATTCTGGTAATTGCCGTGGTGGTGCAGTTCACCGAAATGGTGGTGCATAAAACCAGCCCGCTGCTGTATAACGTGCTGGGTATTTTCCTGCCCCTGATTACCACCAACTGCGCCGTGCTGGGGGTCGCCCTGCTCAATGTGCAGGAAAAACACGGTTTTTTACAATCGGCCTTTTACGGCTTTGGGGCCGCACTGGGTTTTTCTCTGGTGCTGATTCTGTTTGCCGGTATTCGTGAGCGCATTACCGTGGCCGATGTGCCGGAAGCTTTTCAGGGCAATGCCATTGCACTGATTACCGCCGGCATTATGTCACTGGCCTTTATGGGCTTTACCGGGCTGGTTAAATAATCCATGACCGTTATCACCGCCATTATCACCCTTGCTGTGGTTGCTGCCCTGTTTGGTATTTTGCTGGGCTATGCCTCCATTCGCTTTCATGTGGATGGTGACCCCATTGTGGATAAAATCGATGCCCTGCTGCCGCAAACCCAGTGCGGCCAGTGCAGCTATGCAGGCTGCAAACCCTATGCGGAAGCCATTGCCGCCGGTGAAGCAGAAATCAACCGCTGCCCGCCCGGTGGTGAAGCCACCATGCTGGCGCTGGCTGAACTGCTGGGTGTGGAACCGGTACCGCTGGATGAGGAACATGCGGACGAGCCGGTAAAAACCGTGGTGCATATCGACGAACAAACCTGCATCGGCTGCACCCTATGCATTCAGGCCTGCCCGGTGGATGCTATTTTAGGGGCGGCCAAACAGATGCACACCATTATTGAAGATGAATGCACCGGCTGTAATCTATGCATCCCTCCCTGCCCGGTAGACTGCATCCATATTAAAGAAGTGGAACCCAGCCTGGATACCTGGCGCTGGCCACTACCCAAACAACCCTTTGTGGCACCAAAGGCCTGAAAATGACACAGCATACCCATTTACATCATTTTCACGGCGGCCTGAAGCTGCCCCACCACAAACAGATGTCTACCGGCGAGCCGGTTGCTCAGGCAACCCTGCCCGCCCAGCTCACCATTCCCCTGCAACAGCATATCGGGGAAACCGGCAAGCCGCTGGTTAAGGTGGGCGACCGGGTACTTAAAGGCCAGCCACTTACCCAGCCTAACAGTTATATCAGTGCCCCCGTACATGCCCCCAGCTCTGGTATCGTCAGCGATATTGGCCGCTATCCGGTACCCCATCCATCGGGCCTGAGTAGCCAGTGTGTGGTGATTGATACGGATGG
>JALTRC010000372.1 GCA_026998145.1 Gammaproteobacteria bacterium | reverse complement strand
CCCTGGCGGCGGCCTCTAATGCCATTGTGCTGGGCTTTAATGTGCGTGCCGATGCTACGGCCCGTAAAGCCGCTGCGGAGCGCGGCGTTGAGCTGAATTATTACAGCATCATCTACGAGCTGATCGACCAGATCAAGATGGCGCTAACCGGTATGCTGGATCCTGAATACAAGGAGCAGATTATCGGTCTGGCCGAGGTGAAAGAAGTCTTCACCTCACCGAAGTTCGGCCTGATTGCCGGTTCTCTGGTGACCGAAGGTGTCATCAAGCGCAGCCAGCCAATTCGCGTACTGCGGGATAATGTGGTGATCTATGAAGGCGAGCTGGAATCCCTGCGCCGTCATAAGGACCAGGTGGATGAAGTGCGCAGTGGTACCGAGTGTGGTATCGGTGTGAAGAACTATAACGATGTTCAGGTGGGCGATCAGATCGAAGTCTTTGAGCGCGTACAGGTTGAGCGGACTTTATAGTCCGAAGCACAGATGCCAAAAGAATTTTCCCGTTCTCAGCGCATGGCCGAGCAGGTTCGCCGTGAACTGTCCCAGCTAATCCGTGATGAAGTGAAAGATCCACGGGTCAACTGGGTGTCGGTCACATCGGTAAAATGCAGCAAGGATCTGGCCCATGCGGTGGTGTATTTTTCCCAGCTGGAAAAAGACGGCGTGGATGAAACCACCCAGGCCCTGAACCGGGCCGCCGGTTTTCTGCGCCGTTTGCTGTCTTCGCGAATTCGCTCCCGCATAGTGCCCAGTATCAAGTTTGTTCATGATAACAGTCTGGAACGGGGCGCCGACATGGATGCCCTGATTGCCAGGGCGCGGGCCTCTGATAGTGATGCTGACGACAGCGACGCTGAGCAGGAATAATCCCGGGCTGTCAGTTAATAATTTCCAATATGTGAAACGGCAGCCTTAGCAGTATTTTGATAGTGGTTTAAATATGGCTCGTAAAAAAAATAAAGGTCGTCCGGTAAACGGTGTGCTGTTACTGGACAAGCCCCTGGGCATGTCATCAAATTTTGCCCTGCAAAAAGTCAAACGTATTTTTTACGCCCGTAAAGCGGGTCACACAGGCAGTCTGGATCCACTGGCCACCGGCATGTTGCCCATCTGTCTGGGTGAGGCCACGAAAATTTCAGCCTTTTTGCTGGATGCGGATAAAAGCTACCGCTTCACCTGCCAGCTGGGCAGCAAAACCGCCACCGCCGATGCGGAAGGTGAGGTCATAGAAACCGCGCCTTTTGAGCATATTCAGCGGCTGGATATTGAAAAGGTGCTGCCGGACTTTATGGGTGAGCAGGAGCAGATCCCGCCCATGTATTCGGCGCTGAAAAAAGATGGTCAGCGATTATATGATCTGGCCCGTCAGGGTAAGGAAGTGGAGCGCAAGCCACGGCGTATCCGCATTTACGATATACAGCTGCTGGGTTTTGAAAACGGCCAGCTCAGCCTGCAGGTGAGTTGCTCCAAGGGCACCTATGTACGCACCCTGGCCGAAGATATTGCCGCGGCCGTGGGGACGGTGGCCTTTATTACCGAGCTGCGCCGCCTCAGTGTCGGCCCCTATGAGGGCAATATGGTGACCATGGAGCAGCTGGAGGCCATGGCCGATGCCGATTATGCGGATATGGACAAGCTGCTGCTGTCCATGGACAGCGGCATCGAAGACTGGCCAGCGGTTAGTCTGGATGCGGACAGTGCCTATTACATCAAGCTGGGGCAGCCCATACAGGTGGCAAAAGCGCCCACAGACGGGCTGGTGAGAATATATGATAAGGATGAATTTATCGGTGTTGGTGAGATCGATAATGACGGCCGGGTTGCCCCCCGCCGGATGATGAATTTATAAAGAATACAAAGGCATAATTAGTCGATGGCGCCCTAATTATGCTTGGGCTGTGGGAGTTAATCATGATAAAATCCCCGGTCTTTTAAAGGCGCCTAAATAGTCAGGAGTTACACAATGTCATTAAATGCTGCAGCCAAGGCAGAAATTATCAATAAATACGCACGTAAAGAAGGTGATACAGGTTCACCGGAAGTACAGGTTGCTATCCTAACAACTCGTATTGTTGAATTAACAGAACATTTCAAAGAGCATAAGCACGATCATCACTCACGTCGTGGTTTACTGCGCATGGTTAATCAGCGTCGCAAGCTGCTGGATTACCTGAAAAAGAAAAAAGCAGATAGCTATAAAGATCTTATTGCGAGCTTAGGTTTACGCCGTTAATATCTGCCGTTAATAATAATAACCTGGGGAACATCCACTGTGACCGCGATTAAAAAATCATTTAGCTTTGGTGAGCACAATGTCACCATTGAAACAGGCGAAATAGCCCGCCAGGCATCTGGCGCCGTTATTGTAAATATGGATGATACAGTGGTTTTAGTAACCGCTGTTGTGGATAAAGCCGGCGAGCCAAGAGATTTTTTCCCGCTCACAGTAAATTATCAGGAGCGTACCTACGCGGCTGGTAAGATTCCGGGAAGCTTCTTTAAACGGGAAGGTCGACCATCAGAAAAAGAAACGCTGACTAGCCGCCTTATTGATCGTCCGATCCGTCCCCTGTTCCCCAAAGGTTTTACTAACGAAGTTCAGGTGATTGCCACGGTTATCTCCCTGAACCCGGATATTGATCCGGATATGCCGGCCATGCTGGGCGCCTCTGCGGCCCTGGCGATTTCCGGTGCGCCATTTGCCGGCCCTGTGGGTTGTGCCCGCGTGGGTTATAAGGATGGCGAGTATATTTTGAATCCGACTTTCAGCCAGCTGGCCGAGTCGGATCTTGATCTGGTTGTTGCCGGTACCACTGATGCGGTACTGATGGTGGAATCAGAGGCTAAGGAATTATCTGAAGATGTGATGCTGGGCGCGGTGATGTTTGGTCACGAGCAGTTCCAGGTAGCTATTAAAGCCATTGAAGAACTGGCTGCTGAAGTGAATGCCCCAGCCATGGAATGGACACCGCCGGAAACCAATGAAGCGCTGGTTTCTGCGGTTAGCGATGCTATTTTATCTGACTTAACAGCGGCTTATCAGATCTCTGAAAAACTGGATCGTTATGCAGCCGTAGATAAGGTACGTGATGCGGCAATCGCGGCTCTGGTAACAGATGCTGAAGATTCACCATCCGAATCCGATGTTAAAGAAGCCTTCTACAAGGTTGAAAAATCGCTGGTACGTGGCCGCATTCTGGCCGGTGAAAAACGTATCGACGGACGTAATCTGGATGATGTTCGTCAGATTACCGTGCGCACAGGCGTATTGCCCCGCACCCACGGTTCAGCCCTGTTTACCCGTGGCGAAACCCAGGCGCTGGTGGTGACCACCTTAGGCACGGCCCGTGATGCACAGAAGATCGATGCACTGGAAGGTCAGATCACCGATAACTTTATGCTCCATTACAACTTCCCCCCATACAGCGTGGGTGAAACCGGTCGTACCGGTACACCAGGGCGTCGTGAAATCGGCCATGGCCGTCTGGCCAAGCGCGGTGTGATGGCGGTAATGCCCAAGGAAGAGGACTTCCCTTATTCCATTCGTGTGGTTTCGGAAATTACCGAATCCAATGGCTCCAGCTCCATGGCCTCTGTATGTGGTACTTCATTAGCCCTGATGGATGCAGGTGTGCCTATTTCAGCACCGGTAGCCGGTATTGCCATGGGCCTGGTGAAAGAAGGCGAGCAGTATTCTGTACTCAGCGATATTCTCGGTGATGAGGATCATCTGGGTGATATGGATTTCAAAGTGGCCGGTACTGCGAACGGTATCAATGCCCTGCAAATGGATATCAAGATTACCGGTATCACCAAAGACATTATGGAAAAAGCCCTGGAGCAGGCCAAGGGTGG
>JALTRC010000371.1 GCA_026998145.1 Gammaproteobacteria bacterium | reverse complement strand
ACTTTCATCATATCACTCTGGGTAAGCCTGGGATGTTTTTTAAGTAACTTGTTTACATCTGATTTCATTTGTCATTATCTTTTGGCCAGGGGTAGTTGGCAGGCTTTTGAACATCAACGGGGATTTGTCCCTGTACCCGGGTTACACAATCTTCCACACTGTTTTTCACCAGCGCGCGGCGGAATGAATTGTCTACTTCCAGCCAGCGTTCGGCAAGTTCTTCTGCAATACCTTCTTCCAGAATACACTGTTTTAAAATAGACTGGCGCAAGTCGTAAAGTTCATTGCTGATATTCATATGCATATGGGCAATGGCCGGGGTTTCCCATTTATATTCATCCGGGCCGCCCATACAGGACATCATGAATTTGGTCTGTTTCATCACCAGCACATCCGGGTTTTTGCCGGTAAAAAATTTCCCCAGCCAGGCATCTTCAAACAGGCTTTCATAAAAGCGGCGATGGACACGGTTGAGAACTTCCTCGCCACCAATATCTTTATACAGATTATCACTCATGAGCATCTCCCTTCTGCATGATATCAATAAGCTCGTCCAGTACTTCATTCCAGGCGGACAGGCTCGCGCTGTCTACCTCTTCCTGCAGGGTTTCCTGTATGGTGGCTAATAGTGCCTGTTTAAATGGCGGGTACATATCGGTGCTTACTCCATAAGCCAGATGTCGTTTTCCAAGAGCTATAATGGCGGGTTTTAATTTGTCAAAATTCGATAGCCTGGAAAAGGTGGATAACATGCTGACCAGCTTGGTTTTTTCAGCCGTGGTATTAGGGAACAATGCTCTGGCTGCCGGTACCTGCTGGTATAAATGCTGGTAGAAGCTTTGTTGAAAACGTTCGGATTGCTGGTTGATTTGCTGGATGGATTGCGCCACCAGCATCCTGGATGAATCTTGCATAGGTTTTCCGTAGGGGTATATATCAATACACTAGCAGTATAGTTGGAAAATCCTTATGGCGTTTTTTTCAGTGCCTTTTCAAGAATGTTCAGGGCATCTCTGGCGGCCTGTAGCTGAAACTCCAGATCTTCCCGGGAGTGGCCCTTATTATGTTCACGCATGACCTCTTCCCTGGCTTCTTCCATGCTATTGAGGATAATGCCAATCAGCATATTGAAAATCACAAAGGTTGCCAGCAATACAAAACTGACAAAATAAATCCACGACCATGAATACAGTTCCATGCCCGAATACATCAGGTCGGTCCAGTCCTCCAGGGTGAGAATACGGAACAGGCTAAGGAGGGCAATGTGCAGGCTGCCCCAGTGCTGAGGGTCATGCTGGGAGAACAGGGTCTGACCAATAACTGCGTAAATATAAAACAGCAGGCTGGACAGCAGGGCCATCTGGGCAATGCGGGGGATACTGTTAAGCAGGGCGGTTACCATTATCTGCAAACCCGGCATGGCGCTGAGCAGGCGCAGAACCCGTAGCAGCCGCACCAGGCGCAGGACGGTTGTCTGGTTTTGCAGTCCGGGAATAAAAGCGGCGGCGATAATAACAAAGTCAAACAGGTTCCAGCCGTTTTTGAAAAAATTAAAGGGCTGCTTGCCGCAGGCAATAATTTTCAGCAGGATTTCCAGCACAAAAATCCACAGGCAGAGGCTATCCAGAAAATGCAGCTCCCGG
Organism: Gammaproteobacteria bacterium; assembly: GCA_026998145.1. GTDB lineage: Bacteria > Pseudomonadota > Gammaproteobacteria > SZUA-229 > SZUA-229 > JALTRC01. Next base: position 2,219 of record JALTRC010000371.1, on the reverse strand, counting down.
CTGTAGTTCTCTATCATATAGGGGTAGGTTTCAGCGCCGATAATAATCGCATTGAGCAGAATAACGCCGACAATAAATGCCTGAAAACGCGCGGACTCGGTAAGCTTTCTGGTGTATTCAATCATACTGTTTTACTGCTGTTTTATGTGGTGGGAATCAAAATAATTGTTGTTGTGTAAAATTGTTTCTTCTTAGGCAGATTGCTACTATCCCGGTTCCTTTTAAGGCTGGTTAAAATTTATGTGTGAGTCAATTATTACCCTGGATCTGCTGCGTCACGGTGAAACACTGGCCGCAGGTAAATTTATCGGCCACACAGATACCGCCCTCAGCGAACAGGGTTATAGGCAGATGGGGCTGGCCCTGCAGAACTCAAGCCCCTACGGACAAATTATTTCATCTCCCTTACAGCGTTGTGCCGGATTTGCCCAGGACTATGGCTTGCAACAGGGGGTTGATGTAACACTGAAGCCTGAGTTGCGGGAGTATTTTTTTGGCGACTGGGAAGATTGCAGCACCGAGGAAATCTGGCAACACAGCCCGGAGGCGCTTGCTCGCTTCTGGGAAAATCCGGCCGATAATCCGCCTCCTAATGGTGAAACACTACAGGCCTTTCAGCAGCGGGTTGAGCAATGCCTGCTAAAGATTATTCATAACAGCCCGGCGGGACAGATTTTAATCCTCAGCCATGGGGGGGTGATTCGTCTGATACTGGCGCATTTTATGGCTATGCCATTATCCAGTCTTTTTCGTTTGCAGATTGATTATGCCAGCCTGAGCCGTATTGTGATTCATCAAAAGGATGGTAATATCTCGGCCTCTGTCAGCTTTATCAATCAGCGAGTTATGCCATGATGTATCTGGTTCTGGATCTTCAGTCTACTGAGCACACCGACAACTGTTGTCAGGTCAATGCCTGGGTGAATGTACGCAGCCAGGGTGAGGCCATGGGGATTTTAAACGAGGAACTGTCGCTGGAAGGCTGGGTGGTGACCAATATTGTGGAAGCCTCCACCACGGACGAGTCGGATTATTTTCCTCCCTGCGAAGGGCTTGAGGCCTATAAGGAAGCCAAACAGCGATTATTCAGCCTGCGCTTCTGGTAACGCGGCGGCGTGTTTCATTCCTTTCTGATCGCTCTGCAATTTCTTACCCGACTGCCGGTTTTTATTGAGCCGGATTATGCTTTGCCCCGGCGTTTAAACGCAATTCTTTTTTATCCCCTGATTGGTCTGATGATTGGCGGCCTGCTGTATATTGCCCAGCAGGCATTGACTTCTGTAGAGCCGTTTCTGGCCGCCGCCATTATCTTAAGCATGTGGGTGATGATAACCGGCGGCCTGCATCTGGATGGTCTGGCAGACAGTGCCGATGCCTGGGCCGGTGGTCTGGGGGATGTGCAGCGCAGTCTGGAGATTATGAAAGACCCTCGCAGCGGGGCGCTGGCAATAGTGGTATTGATTGTATCTTTGCTGCTGAAATTTGCCGCCATTTACGTGCTGATAAAACAGCAGCAGGTGCAGTGGTTAATTATCAGCCCATTGTGTGGCCGGGCGGCGGTGGTGCTGTTATTAATGATTACGCCCTATGCCAGAAAAAACGGCCTGGGTTCGGAAATGGCGGAGCAGTCCCCACGCCTGCCGGTGGCGATTAGCTTGTTGTTGTCCATCGGTGTTTTATTTTTCTGGCTAAGGCCTGCACAATGGCTGCTCTTATTAACAATGCTTCTGGTCGTTTTTTATTTTATTCGCCGATTAATGATGCAACGCATTGGTGGCATGACCGGAGACACGGCCGGTGCCATGATTGAGCTGATTGAATTAAGTGTTTTGCTGCTCGCGGCTATTTTTTTCACGGCGCAGTAAATACACAATAATAAAAATGGCTGGAAGTCCCAGGCAGGATGCATAAATATAAAAATTAAAATACCCAAAGTTTTCCACCACCACACCGGAAAAGCCGGCAATGATCTTGGGAAACAGGGTCATAATTGAGCTGAATAAAGCATACTGGGTTGCGGTGTAAGCGGTATTGGTCAGGCTGGATAAATAGGCAATAAATACGGCGGTTGCTATTCCCCCTGCCAGACTGTCCATACTGATGGTAAAGGCCAGCATGGTTAAATTAGCGCCCATGGTGGAGAGCAGGGCAAATAATAAATTACTGCCGATTACCAGCAGGCCGCCCAGTAATAATATTTTTAATATGCCGTAGCGCAT
>JALTRC010000370.1 GCA_026998145.1 Gammaproteobacteria bacterium | reverse complement strand
GGGCTAGTCATGTGGAGGTGCGAAGGCTGGATGGCTTGCTTGCAATAAAAGACAAAGTGATTGGTATTAAAATTGATGTTGAGGGATATGAGCAGAGTGTGATTATGGGTATGCTGGATTTGCTTAAAAATAACCAGTGTCTGTTACAGATAGAGTCGTTTGAAAATAAGGAACCTGGTTTATCTCAGCAATTGAATAAAAGTGGTTATAGACATTTTCATCGGATTAATAATGACCACTACTATACCAATATAGAGCATCTGGGATGAGTATATAAAAATGCCGGATAATGTGACAACAGTGAACTCAGTTCATAAAAGAAAAACTCAGTTGGCTTACTCATTTTCTGCGGCAATCATTTTTTTATATCCTGTGTTTGTTCTATTGTGGGGGGAAACAGCGGGTCTGGGTCTGGGCCTGTTTGCTTTAGCGGGCTTTGCCGTAATGCCTTTTCGGGATACAACACAGCAGGCAAGTCGTGAAGAAAAGCTTTTTTATTTTTCCATACTGTTTTTTTTTATTGCAGCACTATTTGTTACCTTGCTTGGCGGTATTGATGAGGGTGGGATAAAAAAGCTTGGCAAGTTTTCCCACTTGCTACTGGCTATCCCGGTGTATATATATTTAAAGCGGGTAGGTGTAAGCCTTGCTGCTTTCTGGTACGGTCTGGCTATTGGTGCAATAGTGGCGGGTGGGCTGGCAATACATGAAGCCTGGGATAAACCCATCGCATACCGTGTTCATGGTAATACCCACCCTATTATATTTGGTGATCTGGCATTGGCGCTGGGTATAATGTCTCTGGCGGGTCTGGGCTGGTTCAGGGCACGCGCGCAATGGCAAATAGTCTTGCCCGTTATTGCTGTGCTTTTAGGTTCACTAGCCAGCGCACTTTCACAATCGAGAGGCGGTTGGGTGGCCATTCCATTTGTTGTGCTGGTGTTTTTCTGGTATGCCGGTTCACGCTTACATAAATGGCAGCGCTGGGCTTCAGTTGCTGTTGTTTTATTGACTTTATTGCTGGTGTATTTTGTGCCGTCTACGGGTATTCAGAAAACATTGCAGCGCACAGTAACGAATCTTGTTAATTATGCCCATAGTGATATTCGCAGTAATGTGAGAAGAAGTTCAGTTGGTACTCGCCTGGAAATGTGGCAGGCTGCATGGCACATATTTCTGGAAAACCCCTTGCATGGGGTAGGCTGGGGGCATTATAAGGAGTCAGCACAGGCGTTGGTTGATAAAGGCTTGCGTAATCCTTCGGCGTCTACTTGGGGACATCCCCATAGCCAGTTTTTTTCTGCATTGGTAAATGGTGGTGTGATTGCCTTTGTTGCAATGCTGCTGCTTTTTTTTGTGCCGCTAAAATTATTGAAAGATACGGTGCGGCAAAAAACAACGGCTGATATGTGTCGGCTGGCATTGGCCGGTATTTTACTTATTATAACATTCATGGGTTTTGGTTTTTCTGAGGCTATATTTGAACGCGCCAAGCCAGTAAGCTTTTTTGCTTTTTATCTGGCAGTTATTTTTGCTGCAATACAAACCCGGCTAAATATATTTCGGCAGCAGAAAATCCGGCGCAAGCAAAGTTTGTCTGTCATTATTATTGCGCAGGATGAGGCTGACCGAATTGAGCGTTGCCTGGATTCAGTAGCGAATTGGGCCGATGAAATTATTGTCCTGGATAGTGGCTCCACAGACAATACAGTAGAAATTGCCAGGCGCTATACGGATAAAGTCTTTGAAACGGATTGGCCAGGTTATGGCCCACAAAAACAAAGAGCGCTGGAAAAAGCCAGTTGTGACTGGGTGCTGTCTATTGATGCAGATGAAAGCGTTACACCCGAGCTGCGGCAGGATATTGATATGGCATTAAATGAATATCCTGAATGTATTGCGTATCGTACACCATGGGCGGTAACCGTGTATGGTCATCGGATGGATTTTGGCCGTAGTGCGCGCGCACCTATGCGCCTGTTTCAGCGTAAAGGTGCTCGTTTTACTGATGCACAAGTGCATGAGCATATAGTTGTGCCAGAAGGTAAGACGGGGCAGTTGCAGGGGCGTTTATTGCATTATACTCATCGAGACTATGGACATGCTTTGTATAAAAGTGTCCATTATGCCTGGCTCGGAGCGCAAAAAAAGTTTAACGATGGAAGAAAAAGTGGTGGCTTATTATTGGCGCTGATTCGCGCTATTTGGACTTTTATTCTGATATATTTCATACGTCTGGGTTTTCTGGATGGGCAAGTTGGTTTTTTAGTGGCTATGATATATAGCCAGAATTCATTTAATAAATATGCAGGGTTATGGACATTGCAACGCCATGCAGCTACTAGTAAACGTAAAGGTTTGGTTGAATAGTGTTTACCATTTGTAGTAATTCATCCATTTTCGAATTTTAATTTTACGTATTATGTTTAACGGCTTTTTCTTTAGTAAGCGTTGATGCCTTTGTATAAAATCGTCAGTTGCCTCCAGCACTCGTTCACTGGACTTGCCATCACGATAAGGGTGCAGCTGGTTAATGTAGTCTCTTGCCGCTTCGATTAGAGCTTTGGGGCGAGTTAAAGCCTGTTCAATTGCATGTTTAACTTCTCCAGGTTCGTGGACATCAATAACATGGTTTCCCGGAGCTTTGCTTCGAAAAGTAACAACAGGTTTGTCCAGTAGCATAAATTCTAATAAAATTGATGAGGTGTCACAAAGCATAACGTCTGCTGATCTCATAACAGGCACTAGATCTTCGTTCGCTTCAATAAAATCCAGGTTGTCGTTTTGTAATGCACGAAAGCTGGATACCAGGCTGGCATCCATTTTGGGATGTAAGGTAACTAGCCAATGCCAGTCTCCATTTTGAGAGAGTTCTTTTATCGTTGATAATAAGAAAGGGGCTGAGCTAAGGGATGGGCTGAAAGTTGAGGCGTAAAATATAGTCGGCTTTTTTTGTGTTGTTTTTATTTGTTGGGTGTTTGTCTGGTTGTTAAAAAGAGGGTCAAGTTTTGGCCAGCCAGTTTCGGTAACATGAAAATAATTATATTTTTTTGCAAGAGCTGAGAATCTTTCTGTGCCGGTTTTTCCATGAGTGCAATAAAGATCAAACAGGCCTCTGATTCTGTAATGACCTTTTTTTCCTGTTTCGTCACTTGCTAAACCATGAAATATTTCGACTTTTACGCCGGGGAAAAAATCAGGAACCCAGTTGGTTGGAACATATACTGCAACAGGTTTATAAGTCATTACTTCATCTATGCTGCACAGTAACTTTTCATCATTTAATAAGTAAGATTTATCTATATTATGTAAATACCAGGCCGCATCATCACCACGATCACGGATGGCTTTCTGCAAAGGCCGTAAAATAGAAAAAGAATAAATCTGGGTAACAAAAAGCAGATAATGTTTCATGTTTTTATTTGTTGTTATCAGGCGCTAATTGTGGAAAAAAATTGATAATTTCTTCTGCGGCGCGTTGACCGGCACGGCCATCAAGCTTATCAAACATAATGCGATTTGCTTCGGCTCGTTGTGCTGCTTTGGCTTCGGGATGAAGTAAGCATTCTTTAATGGCATTATCCAGTTCGGAGAAAGTATTAATTTGAATGCTGAAGTCACGAATCATTTCGTAAACATGGGGAACCGTGCGTTTCCCCTCGGGTACTTTGAAACTAATGATTGGTTTGTCTAATGCGCAGCATTCGCCAAGAATAGAGCTTGTGTCACCAATGCATACATCGGCCAGCATAATATAGGCAATGACATCATAGTGGCGAATAAAAATAACGCCGGGTGTTTTTTCAATAGCAGAAATATATTGTTCAGATGTCCATGGATGTACGGTTACCATTACATTGTAGTCGGCTGT
>JALTRC010000369.1 GCA_026998145.1 Gammaproteobacteria bacterium | reverse complement strand
GTACCGAGATAAGCCGAATTTTTTAAAAATCGCCGACGATCCTGATCTTGAATTTGATATCTCATACGACACCTTTACTCTTGCGCACAGCCCGTTTAATCGCCTTCCTGACTTTCAGGTATGTGCCACAACGACAAAGCACCGCAGACATTGCCTGATCAATATCCTCATCCGTTGGCTCCGGCTTATTTTTGAGCAAGGCAACTGCTGTCATTATCTGACCAGATTGACAATAACCACATTCCGGCACCGATTCATCCAGCCAGGCCTGCTGTATCGGGTGAAGTGCTTTTCCTACAGATAAGCCCTCAATGGTTGTTATCTCCTGATTAGCAGACATTGCCAGCGTTGTAACACATGAACGCACAGGCTCACCATTGAGTAGAACGGTACAACTACCACAGACAGAAATTCCACAGGCATACTTGGTTCCCGTTAATTTCAGCTGCTCCCTTAACACCCATAAAAGCGGCGTCTCTGGATCGACATCTACCTCATACTTCTTTCCATTCACGATTAAAGCAGGCATTTTGGCCCCAATATTGTAATCCACATTGCAGGTTTAAAAATAATACGCTGAACAGAAGTCAGTGTAGCTAAAATATTGCTTAATAATCTATGCCTTTACAATCTCTCCATGCAGAAAGGCATGCACAAAACCACATGACTCACTACTCATCGGCAGAATATACAACATATAGAATACTGCAACAATGAGACAGATAGGTTAATATCTAGGCTGTTTAATTGTTTAGAATTTGTTATGCCTCAACACAAGTACTCATACAGCGAATGCTATAAAATTCTCATGACAAATTCTGGCTGTAGCTGGAATGAGCTACGAAGTAATTACAAAAAGCTGATTCAGAAATGGCATCCAGATAGATTTGACTCCGAGCCAGAAAAAAAAGCTGCCGCTGATGAAAAAATAAAATATATAAATATCGCCTATAACGAGTTATCGACATATTACCGAAAACATGGTGAATTACCCGTTATTGAAAAAACGGCTGACATCCCCTACAAACCTAAAGAAACAAAAGCTGATACAGGTAAAAAATCCAGCCCCCTCCCTAAAGACCAGAACAAAAGCAAGAATAAGCCTGGCGCAGTTACAAAGAAAAAACCTGTAATATTAACGGCTACTTTAGCTTTAGTATTAGTTTATGGTTTATTTGAATTCCCAGAACAGGAAAATATCCAGCATAAAAACACAAGGGAAGATCATTTACATTCAATCACCACCAGTCAAACTGACACACAGCAAGCGGTTAATAAAAACCGGGTTTTAAATAACAATGAAAAAGCAGTTAATAATCAACAAAAAAATAACTCTGACACATCTACTAATGTCAAACACAAGAACTCCATAGAGAAAAGAAAAGATGAAAAATATTTCACCTATGGATCCTCAATTGGGGAAGTAATCGCAATTCAGGGTCCTCCTAGTAAAATAGATAATGACGCCTGGTACTACGGAAATTCTATAGTGTATTTTAACGATGGAGCAGTCGTACGCTGGGAACACAGACCTGAAAGCCCATTAAAAGCCAGATTAAGCTTTCCACAACAGCCCGCTACCACTAAGCTGAAAAAATAAAATAAGTTTTTCTTCCCCAAAACAATTAACGGGCACCCTGCCCAAACAAAACAACCTGCATAGTCTGAAACAATATAGTCATATCCAGGAACAAGCTGTAATTCTTAATATAATACAGATCATATTGCAGTTTATTACGCGTATCCTCCTCTGTTTCACCATAGGGATAACATATTTGTGCCCAACCTGTAATGCCTGGCTTAACCGTATGGCGTAAAGAATAATGAGGGATTTTCTGCTCGAAGCCCAGAACAAACTCAGGCCGCTCTGGCCGGGGTCCGATAAAACTCATATCCCCTTTCAATACATTAAATAGCTGTGGCAACTCATCAATTCGTGTTTTTCGTATAAACCAGCCAATTCGGGTAACTCGAGAATCTTTTTTCTTCGCAAACTGAGCGCCATCTTTTTCCGCATCGGTTCTCATACTTCTAAATTTTAAAACACGAAAAGGGGCATCACATAAACCTATACGAATCTGACCATACAAAACAGGATCTCGGCCAAAAGAGCTTAACCAGATAGCCAGCGCCGTTAAAATCATGATAGGGCTTGCGATAATGAGTAAGACCAGACTAGCCACAACATCAAAAACACGCTTCGCACTTCCCGGGGAAATAGCTTTTGTAAATCCAGATGAAAAAATAATCATACTTGGATGCAGCGCCTTCAGCTCAATATGCCCCGTAACCCGCTCAAGAAAGTGCAATAAATCACGAACAAAAATCCCTTTCATTTTGCACTCCATCAAACCGGACAGGGGAAATCCCTGGCGACGATCATCCATCGCCAGTACAATCTCATCAACATCATGACTCTCTGCCAGATCCAGTAATGTCGATTCCACCTTCAGAAGCCTGTCTTCAGGTATTTCAACCGGATTTGAATCTACATGTACATAACCCACAATTTCCTGACCGCCTTTTCGAGCATCTTCTTCCAGATCACATAAAATCGCCGCCTGCTTTCCCGCCCCCAAAACCAGTATCCGACGCTTAAAGATATGGTATTTATCAACCTTCTGATAAATGGTGCGCGTTATTAATATTCCAAAGAACGAAATCAATATTGCCAAGCCAAAAACACCACGCCCCAGATACCAGCCTGGAAACACATAAAAAACCAGGGTAGAAGCTAAAAAACCAATAAAAAAGCTCAGCCCTATGCGAATCATAATACCGGCAAAGTCATCAACCACATTACGGGTATGCAGTCCCATTGCGGTCATTGCCCCCCCCATGATGAAGGTATACACAAGCGCCTTAGGGAGTAATGGTTCAAGCAGCTGCTTACTGGCTAAATCACCTTCCATAAAACGTAATTCAACACCTATGTACACTGATGCGAATAAAACAATGGATTCAATGAAAATTAACCAGACAAGAGAGGTAGGAATATAGTGCTGAAAAAGCCGTAACATATGGCAAATAAATCCTTCTATTTATCTACTCAGTCAAATATTCTGACTAGTGAATCAAATATAATAAGCGATTGCTTTTCATGGTGATTATAACGAAAACCACCCCATGAGGCGACGCTTTAATCCATTAAAAAATAATGAATATTAAATACTTAGGCATAAAAAAACCCCTTAAAATTTTAAGGGGTTTTTTAGAAGATGGCGCGCCTGGAAGGATTCGAACCTCCGACCGCTCGGTTCGTAGCCGAGTACTCTATCCAGCTGAGCTACAGGCGCTGATCTGAGGGCGTGAATTATGGAGAAATCAGTGGCTTACGTCAATAAGAATCTTTAATAAATACAGTTTTTCTATAAAAATTCCGAGCCTTAAAGTCACTGACAACATAAGTCCCTTTGTCATTCGCCATATTACTGATTATTTCAAAAAGATAGCCTCGATAAACCGAGGCTATCCTGTAGTGCCAGCTAAAGCCTTATTGCTTACTGAGCTCGATATTATCCCGGTTCTTTTTAATCGTTTTCAGGCTGATCCCCTTTACCCCTGCAAGCTCATCCGCCGTTTTAAAGCGGCCATGGGTATTACGGTATTCCACTATCGCCTGCGCCTTCTTGGCCCCCACTCCCTTTAAACCTGCTGCCAGAGCCTGGGCATCCGCCTGGTTAATATCAACACCGGCCCATGCAAGCGATACCGTACATAACATAAATAATGCAATTAAATATTGAATCCTTTTCATCATCTTATCCTTTCCTTAGGTTTTAAGAGACGCCAGTGTAGGAAAGGATCAGGTTTAAGACAATGGGGATAATTCTGAATTTATTGTACGTAAAACACCCAGCGGGTCGTCAGACTG
>JALTRC010000368.1 GCA_026998145.1 Gammaproteobacteria bacterium | reverse complement strand
ACTGAAACTCAAATTATGACGTTAAAAGCGCGTATTTCAGAAATGAATAAAATGCTGGAAACTCAATACGACAGAGCCAGAAAAATTCATGATAATGAAGCGGCGCTATCCAAGTTAACACGAAACTATCAGGTTAATCAGGAGATATATCAGGATTTGTTGCGCCGGCGAGAACGTGCACGCGTGTCGAAAAGTCTAGATCAGGAAAATCAGGGGCTAACGTTTAAAATACAGGAGCCTGCAAAAATTCCGCTTTTACCCACAGGATTACGCTTTATGCATTTTGCTTTGGCGGGTTTAGTTCTTGGTATGGTAATTCCTATAGGCCTTATATACGTGATGTTGCAAATCGATCCAAGGATCAGGTTTTCAAAAATCATAAGTGATGATCTTGGTTTGCCAGTGTTAGCTGAGATTAATCAAATCACCAGTTATAGCGAAGAGCGAAGTGAAAAAATAAATAACATTATATTATCTATTGTTTTCTTACTCGTTATATCTGTTTACGCCTACATCAGCTGGCTTAAATTTACGGGACAACTTTAATGAGTAAAATTGAAGATGCGTTAAATAAGGCCAGAGCAACCAGAAAAAATGCAGGTAGTGGCGAATTACGAGCTGTTCACGATCGATCAAACGTTCGTGATTTAATCCCAGGTAGTAATAATGATAGTTATGAAATAAACCATAATACGTCATCGAAAGAAATAGCATTAATAGATAATGGTGAAATTTTAGATAACAAAAAATTATCTGAATTAAAAGTCATATATTCGGAAATGAAAGATCACAAGGTAGCTAATAGTTACCGTGATTTAAGAACCAAATTAATACAAAAAAGCCAGGGTAGAAATTTTATAGCCATGGTTACCTCCTGTGTTCCCGGAACGGATAGCAGTACAACGGCTTTAAATCTATCTACTGCATTTTCGTTTGATAAAAGTAAAACGTCTCTGTTGATAGACTGTAACTTAAATAGCTCCAGGCTGGATGCAATTCTTGGGCTTGATGCTGATGTGGGTCTCACTGATTACCTGGAAAATGAAGATATAACGGTTGAAGATATATTGAAGAAAACCGGAATCAAGCGCCTTAAAATGATCCCGGCAGGAACAGCTAGAGAGACCTCAACAGAATATTTCACTTCTTTAAAAATGCGAAAATTAATAGCTGACTTGCTGAGCAGATATTCAGACCGCTATATTTTTATAGACTCTCCGCCGATTGCAGAATCTGCTGATACACGAATATTGGTAGAATTGTGTGATTTTGTGTTACTGGTTGTACCTTATGGAAAAGCGACAAAAAGTAGAATAAAAGATGCGGCTGAAGCAATAGGGGAGGATAAGTTACTAGGTGTTGTATTTAACGATATACCAAAATTTCCAAGATTAAGAATTCCGGGATTTAGTACAAGTTGAACATAGTCAAGGATGAATAAAGCTGTGTTCGATTTTAAAATACGCATTGCTGTTACAGTTTCAGTATTTGTTTATGCAATAAATTTGAATGCTGCAAATGTGAGTCATTTTGTAGGCCTTAATTTCACGCATTATAAAAATGTAAATTTGGTGAATGACCCTGCTGCTGATGAAGTCTCTGAGTCGATTATTGGAGGTTTATCAATAATTGATAATACTTCTGATCTGGTTCTAAATGTAAATGCCCGTGTAAATGCTATCAACTTTAAAAAGAATCAGGCTCCCGATAGAAGTACCGGTGAACTTCTGGCTAATGCCCTATGGATAATTAAACCGAGGCAATTTGAATGGTTTGTGTCAGATACATTTAGGCAAACAGCCATCGATTCTTTATTAAGTAACAGTATTTCAAATCAACAAAATGCAAATGCTTTTAGTACCGGACCAAACTATTTTATTCGTGTAAATCCAAGAAGTAATATTGCTATTGAAGGGCGTATCGAAAATTATGCGTTTGAGAATTTTATTGATAATAATCGATATTCTATTGCATCAAGATGGTTATATGATGTGAATAGAGCTCTGAATATGAATGCGAACTATGAATTTGAGATGGTTGATTATCAAGGTGTCTCAAGTGATTTAAACTATGACAGAAGCGATGTTTTTATCGGTCTACAATATCAGCGAGGGTTGAATACCCTGGAGGCTGAAATTGGGGCAACTCAAATAAGTAACAATTTGCTTAATGATGTTAATTCAGCCCGTTATCTTTTGTCACTTCAAAATGAGAGAACGAGAACATCAAATATTAGACTGATTTATGAAAATATATTATCGGATACCAGTAATCAACTACTTGGAAGCTCGAATCTGTCTATAAATAACAATTCTTCACTGCCAATAACGAGTAGTGATACATTTGTAAATGAAAGTGTTCGTTTTGAATATAACAAAACGACAACTTATGGTTCCTTTTTATTATCGATGCGGAATAGAAAGTATGACTATACTAATCTAACAAATTTAAATCAGAAAGTTTCTTCTATTGGTTTAGTAAATACCTGGAATTTAAAACAGGGTAGTCACTTGTCTATAAGAGGGGATGCACGAAGAACCTTGTTTGAAGACTCATCTTTAAATCGAGAGGATAAAGACTATTTGTATCAAGCGACTTACACATATTCAGCTAGAAGGAATATTAGCCTAATATTTGATGCTATATCGCAAAAAAGAGAAAGCACAGTATTAATTTCTAGTTATGATGATGTGAGATTGTTGTTAACATTAGAATACGTTTCACGGTAGATAAAATGTATATTGATTATTTTGGCTTAAAAGACTTTCCATTTAGAATTACACCCGATACAGATTATTTATATATGAGTCCTGCGCATTCGCGTGCTAAGGCATATATGGAATACGCTATTTTTAATAGAGAGGGGTTTGTTGTTATAACTGGCGAAATTGGCTCTGGTAAGACAACTCTAATAAAAAAACTCTTAACAGAAATAGATGAAAATATCATCGTAGCCAAAATATTCCAGACTCAGCTTGATGAAGTAGAAATACTACAGGCAATCCTTGTGGAGTTTGGATTAAATCCATTTAGTGCAAAAAAAGTTGAGCTTCTTAATATGATTAACCAGTTTCTGGTTAATAGTTATCTAGATGGTAAACAAGTGCTTTTGATTATTGATGATGCACAAAATTTAAGTAAGCGTGTGCTAGAAGAAATTACAATGTTATCAAGTGTAGAAACGCAAAAAGAAAAAATTCTACATGTTATTCTGGTAGGGCAACCTGAATTAAATCAGAAACTTGAAGCGCCAGATATGGAGCAATTGTTACAGAGAGTTAGTCTTCGTTATCATGTCCGTGCTTTAACACTGGATGAGACAAAAGAATATATACGGCATCGATTAAAAGTTGCTGGCATAAAAGAAGAATTATTTTCTGAAGAAATATATCCAAAAATTTATGAATATAGTGGTGGTATTCCTCGACTAATTAATACACTTTGCGATACGGGCTTAACCTGTGCATTTGCAGATAATAAATTTGTCGTTGATGTCGAAGAATTTAATGATTCAATAAATGAACTTCAATGGAAAACGTATTCAGAGATGCATGCTGAAGAAAAAGGGACGGGAGAACCGGAGGCTGAAAGCTTGTATCTTGATAAAACGCAGCAACAAGAAAGCATTAGCAGTGTTGATGCAAGTGACCTTGTTCACGGGGCATATAGTCCAATAGCGTCACGTGCTCTTGTAGAAATATCAAAACAACTTAAAAGAATTGCTGATCATCTTGATAAGCAGTAAGTTAAGATAAGGATATAAAATAAATTTATGTGTGGGATTGCTGGTATTCTTAACTTGTCTTCTACCAGGTCACCTGAAATAGCTGATCTGGAAAAGATGGTTCATATGCTGCATCATCGAGGCCCTGATGAT
>JALTRC010000367.1 GCA_026998145.1 Gammaproteobacteria bacterium | reverse complement strand
TTCAAATGCCCAGGCACCGATTGAGATCGGTGGTAAAAGCAAGTCAGGCCGTGTAATAATCAGCCTGTGAAAGTCGCCGCCAGCTGAAGCTGGTGAACGAGTGGTTCTTGAAATATCTGAGATATTACAAGATAAATGCTCAGTCTTGTAAATCAGCTTCAAAGAGCATAAGTTTACTGAAAGAAATGGCAGCCATAACAAAGGTATGCACCCGACAATTTAAAGCGGCGCTTATTTTGCAAAAGGCGCAAAAACGCGCCACTTTAAATCGCCGGTGATACCAGCGTTATACGAAAATAAATAGGATATCTTAGTGCCAGAATATCTAACAGAGAAAAATTTGGGCTTAATCATAAATGAATTATTTCCAAAAAATGATTTCATACATGATAAATCTGTACCCAATTCCAAAAACAAACGCTTAAGGCCGGATTACAGATCAGATGAAAGAAAATTAATTATTGAGTTTGATGGTGATTCACATTATTGTAAAGCACAAAGAATTAAAACAGATGTTGAAAAAGATAGGGATTATTCATCACTCGGGTATAGAATATTTAGAATTCCATATTTTGTACAAATAACAACACAGGTATTAGAGGAAATATTTGATGAAAAGATCAAATTTAAACAACGATACCCTAACGGGTTTATAGATAAAAAAGCTGTGCTGCCTGCTGATTTTTGCGAACTTGGAGTTAAACTATTTTTAAATGATTTAAATAGATTTCACTATCATTCTGAAGAAATTATTAAGTCACTTAAAAGCAAAATTGAAGAAAAAAAAGACCCAGAACTTGTTGTTCCATTATCCTTTATAAATAAAATCGTATAACAAGGCGTTGCACGCAGACCCAAAAAGTTACGCGCCTTTTGTGGCGCTTCGCTATAATGCCACAAAAGGCACGAAACTTTTCGGTCTGGTGAACTAGGCGTTGGGCTCGAAAGGGAAAAGTAAAATAAAAATTAACGTAAAATCATTCTGAGAGTTTCATAAAAAATAAAAAGCATTTGTAGTTTTATTAC
>JALTRC010000366.1 GCA_026998145.1 Gammaproteobacteria bacterium | reverse complement strand
AATAAAAACAAAGGAAGGATTAATTCATGAAAATTTAATAAAACCACATGGGCTAACTTTCAAAACAAGGAAATTATCTGCTGATAACACAAGAACTGAGAAGAACAGTATGAGGGAAATAAAGAATTCGACTAGATCAAGAAAATCTAATTCTAATCGACCTTCCCACAGGAATTCCAGGGCTGATTCCAGAGATACAAGTAGTCGGAGCCATAAGGAAGACAGCAAGGCTGTAATTCCACATGATAAACCTGCAAATAATCAGGCTCCTCCTGACCGTCTTCAAAATTCAGAGGCTGCTGAGGATACTAACATAATAACAAAGTTTGCATTTGCGACAAGGGTTGGATATATACCGAATAATCATTATAAAGTAAATCAGGATGCTTATATTTTGAATCCGAATATGTTAAAATTACCTGCTTTCCATTTCTTTGGGGTTTGTGATGGACATGGTCAAAATGGAAAAGAAGTCTCTGGGTATGTAAAACAGCGCTTGCCAGTACTTATAGAAAGCAATATAAAGGAGACTGGAGATGATAAAAAGTCCCTTAATGACGCATTTATAACAGTAAATACTGAGCTCGATTATGTACCTTTTGACTGACAATTTTCGGGAACCACTTGATGAACTGTACTTTTCAAGGGAAATCGGATAATTAGTGCAAATAGTGGAGATTCAAGAGCAATTGTAGTTAGGAATTCCCCTTCTCAGGCTGCAAAAGGAGTCACTAGTATCCAAGTTGAGCAGCTCACTCGAGACCATAAGCCTGATGAGCAAGACGAATACACCAGAATAATGGAAAAAGGAGGAAGAGTAGAGGCTTTCAAGGACCAAAATGGAGACCCTATGGGCCCTGCAAGGGTTTGGGTCCAACATGAAGATGTCCCTGGGCTTGCAATGTCAAGATCTTTGGGAGATAAAGTTGCTCAGTCTGTGGGTGTTCTTCCTGATCCTGAAATCCTTGACTATACTCTCACTCCAAATGATCAATTCTTACTAATTGCTTCAGACGGAGTCTGGGAA
>JALTRC010000365.1 GCA_026998145.1 Gammaproteobacteria bacterium | reverse complement strand
CCTCTGTGACCTCCGTGTCCTCTGTGGTTAAATCTTTTTAAACCAATCATCATTCCTGCGCAGACTGGAATCCAGTTAACTCATTTACATAAGCGTTTAAAAGCAGTTCACCACAGAGCACAGGGGTACACAGAGAAAAGTGCTGGTTTTGTATTGTTACAATAAAAACCTCTGTGAGCTTCCGTGACCTCTGTGGTTAAATCTTTTTAAACCAGCAGTCGTTCCCGCGCAGGCGGGAACCCAGAACAATTAACCGACCCCGCCATCTAAACGAAGCATATATCTTTTTTCAAAAAATAAATCTTCGCGCCCTTCGCGTCTTCGCGTCAAACGCTTTTCTCTGCGCCTCTGTGTCAAAATAACGCCTGACACAAAGCAGGCATCAAAAAATATAAGACAAACTCACCAGCTTCAAATCCGAGCTAATCCAGGTATATTCCATTTCAATCATGCTGGTTCCTCCCAGCCGATAACCCAAACCCAGCCCAAGGGTAAACCCCTTGTCATTAGCATCAACCGTATCGGTTACAGTTTTTTCATATAGATAACCGATTTTGGATTTAAAATAAGTGGTCTCCTGGGTTCGTGCAACGGAATACAGGGCATAGGTTTCAATGGTGTAATCCGCATCGGTGGGCAGCGCATCTTTCATTGAATCCATTTTATTGTATTCAATTTCCACTGACTGCCCCTGCCCCTTCTGCTTGCCAATAACAAGCCCATACATACGAGGTGTGCCGTTTACATTATCCAGCCCCTCAATGCGCATATCGCCCATTTTAAGCCCGTAATATTCGGCCTGAGCCGGTACAGACAAGACCATCAAAGCACACAGAGCCGGCAGGCTCATTATTGTTTTTTTCATCATATTATTAATCCACCCACACACGGGCATTGCGGAACATGCGCATCCAGGGACTGTCTTCCTGCCAGTCGTGCGGATGCCAGGAATTTTGCACCGCACGGAATACACGCTCCGGGTGAGGCATCATAATGGTGGCGCGGCCATCTTCGCTGCTAAAGCCGGTCAGTCCCTGGGGTGAACCATTGGGATTTAATGGATAGACTTCTGTGGGCTGGCCGTCATTATCCACAAAACGCATGGCGGCCTGGGCAGCCTGCATCTGGGCCTGATCCTTAAATTCTGCCCGGCCTTCACCATGGGCCACGGCAATCGGCATACGGGAACCGGCCATACCCTGCAATATAATGGATTTCGATTCCATCACCTCCACGCTGCTAAAGCGGGCTTCAAACTGCTCGGATAAATTGCGCACGAAATGGGGCCAGTTTTGTGCGCCGGGAATCAGCTCTTTGATATTGGCCATCATCTGACAGCCGTTACACACGCCTAAGCTGAAACTGTCTTCACGGGCAAAAAATCTGGAGAATTCATCCCGGGCGCGCGGATTAAATAAAATGGTTTTCGCCCAGCCTTCGCCAGCGCCCAGTACATCACCGTAAGAGAAACCGCCACAGGCCACCAGCCCTTTAAACTCATCCAGCGAATAACGACCGGATAAAATATCACTCATGTGTACATCAATGGCGTTAAAACCGGCCCGGTCAAAAGCCGCCGCCATTTCCGTCTGCCCATTCACCCCCTGCTCCCGCAGTATGGCCATTTGCGGACGCACACCTTTGGCAATATAAGGAGCGGCTATGTCTTCATTGATATCAAAACTCAATTCAACATTTATGCCCTTGTCTGCGCCATTTAAGATGCCATCAAATTCTGCTTTGGCGGCAGCGGGATTATCCCGCAGGGCCTGCATCTGATAACTGGTTTCCGCCCACATGCGCTGTAATGTAATGCGGCTGTTTTCGTAGATGGTTTTTTCGTGGTAATTGATCTGGATGCTGTCGTCCTGATGAATGCCGCCAATAATATGAATGCAGTCATCCAGCTCATGTTCACGCAGGCTGTCCATAACCGCCTCAATATGGGCTGTTTGAATCTGAATCACCGCGCCCAGTTCTTCATTGAATAAAACGCTTAAAGGATCATCACCCAGGCCATCCAGGTCCACCACCACACCGCAATGACCGGCAAAGGCCATTTCGGCCAGGGTGACAAACAGGCCACCATCGGAGCGATCATGATAGGCCAGCAATTTATCCTGCTGGTTTAATTGCTGAATGGCATTAAAGAAGTTTTTCAAAAGCTCCGCATTATCCAGATCTGCGGGCACATCACCCAGCTGCTTGTACACCTGAGCCAGCGCCGAGCCGCCCATGCGGTTTTGCCCGCGTCCCAGATCAATCAAAATCAGGCTGGTATCCCGGCTATGGTGTAATTGGGGTGTCAGAGTTTTGCGCACATCACTTACCGGCGCAAAGGCGCTGATAATCAGTGACAATGGGGCGGTGACAGCGCGGGATTCCCCCTGCTCTTCCCAGACGGTTTTCATGGACATGGAATCCTTACCCACCGGGATGGCAATGCCCAGCTCCGGGCACAGCTCCATGCCCACCGCTTTAACCGTATCGAATAAAATCGCATCTTCACCCGGATGCCCGGCCGGCGCCATCCAGTTGGCGGAAAGTTTAATATCACCCAGTTTATCGATGGCTGTCGCGGCAATATTGGTAATGGCTTCGGCCACCGCCATGCGGCCGGAGGCCGGGCCGTCCAGCAAGGCCACCGGGGTGCGCTCACCCATGGCCATGGCTTCCCCGGTGAATACATCAAAGGATGTGGTGGTCACCGCCACATCCGCCACCGGCACCTGCCAGGGGCCGACCATCTGATCCCGGACAATCTGTCCGGTAACGGAGCGATCGCCGATGGTAATCAAAAAGGATTTGCTGGCTACCGTGGGCAGGTGCAGCACCCGCTCCACCGCTTCTTCCAGCTGAGCCGATGCAGCATCAAAGGCCGCCTGTTTGATATCCACATGGGCCACATCCCGGGTCATTTTGGGTGGCTTGCCCAGCAGCACTTCCAGGGGCATGTCCACCGGGTAATTATCGAAATGCCGGTCGTGCACTTTCAGCTCTTTTTCTTCGGTGGTGTAACCCAGCACCGCATAAGGGCAGCGTTCCCGCTCACACAGAGCCTTGAATGCATCCAGCTGCTCGGCGGCAATGGCCAGCACATAACGCTCCTGGGATTCATTGCTCCAGATTTCCATGGGGCTCATGCCCGGCTCGTCAATATGCACTTCCCGCAGTTCGAACTCCGCGCCCCGGCCACCATCATTAACCAGCTCCGGCAAGGCATTGGAAATGCCCCCCGCGCCCACATCGTGAATCCACACAATGGGGTTGTCTTCCAGCCTTGCCCAGCAGCGGTCGATCACCTCCTGACAACGGCGCTCCATTTCCGGGTTGCCCCGTTGCACCGAAGCAAAATCCAGATTCTCCGCACTGCTGCCACTGGCCATGGAGGAGGCCGCGCCACCGCCCAGGCCAATCAACATGGCCGGGCCACCCAGCAGCACTATGGGGGTGCCCACGGGCATGGGCTGCATGTCGATATGCTCCCGGCGCATATTGCCAAAACCGCCGGCCAGCATAATGGGCTTGTGATAGCCTCGCACTTCCTCACCTGCCACACCCTGCGCCTTTTCCTCAAAGGTGCGGAAATAGCCATTGATATTGGGGCGACCAAATTCATTATTAAAGGCGGCAGCCCCCAGCGGGCCATCCACCATAATATCCAGCGCCGAAACAATACGATCCGGCTTGCCGTGATCCGCCTCCCAGGGCTGTTCAAAGCCGGGGATTTTCAGATTGGAAACGGTAAAACCGCACAGCCCCGCCTTGGGTTTGGAGCCACGCCCCGTGGCCCCTTCATCCCGAATCTCACCACCGGAGCCGGTGGCTGCCCCGGCAAAGGGGGAAATCGCCGTGGGGTGATTATGGGTTTCCACCTTCATCAAAATCGGCAT
>JALTRC010000364.1 GCA_026998145.1 Gammaproteobacteria bacterium | reverse complement strand
TTGAAAAGGTAAGCTATCACAATATGACCGGTGGCATAGTGGCGCTTCATAAAGGCTATAAGTTATAGGGAAGCCCGGTAATTCATGAATGCGCATTTCACATTTAAAACTCCCTGTTTCTGCCTGATGAATCTTTGCCGTTATTTATTATGGCGCCCGCCATTCATCTGGGCCTCTCAGGCATTATGAGCCTCCCACAGGTTTTTATTGCATCTATTGAAACAGCGCTGAATCGTTATCTGGCGCTGGATGAGCAAACATTCTCTGCCCTGGCTGATCTACAGGGACGCATTATTGAAATTCACTTACAGGGGCTAAATACCAGCCTGTATCTGTTTCCCGATGAGGACGGCGTTATGGTGCTGGGGGACTTTGACGGTGAGGCGGATACCCGTTTGATCGGCACGCCTGTTGCCCTGGCCAAACTGGGGCTGGCCCGTAATCCGGCAGATGTATTATTTTCCGGTGAAGTGAGCATCGAGGGAGATACCCGCCTCGGCCAGCAGTTTAAAAAAATCCTCGCCCAGATGGATATAGACTGGGAGGAGCAGCTGTCCCGTTACAGTGGTGACATTCTGGCACACCAGATAGGCAATGGGGTGCGGGCTTTATCCGGCTGGCTGCAACGTAATCAGCAATCGGCGGCGCTGGATACGGGAGAGTATTTGCAGGAGGAGATTCGCCTGTTACCCTCGGCCGGGGAAGTCCGTTATTTTATCCGCCAGGTGGATGCGCTTCGAGACGATACCGAACGCTTGCAGGCGAGGTTGCAGCGTTTGCAGTCAGGGTCTGAACCAAAAGAAGAAAAATCAAATGATTAATATTATCAAGCCGGCGCAGGTTTTACGATTACTGCATATTAACTATGTGCTGGCCCGCCGTGGTCTGGACGATATTATTTTTGCCATCCATCTGTTCCGCCCATTCCGCTTTTTAATGTATTTAATGCCCTGGAACTGGTTGCCCCGCCAGCGTGCCCCGCAGGGTGAGCGGATTCGTCAGGCGCTGGAGGATCTGGGGCCGATTTTTATCAAGTTCGGGCAGATTTTATCCACCCGCAAAGATTTGCTGCCGGACGATATTATCGATGAGCTATGCATGTTGCAGGACAATGTGCCCGCCTTTGATGGTGAGCAGGCACAGGCCATTATCGAAAAAGCCTTTGGCCAGCCCATTAATGAAATCTTTGCCTCTTTTGAAGTAGAACCCCTGGCCTCGGCATCCATTGCCCAGGTGCATGCGGCAGTATTGCACGATGGCACCAGTGTGGTGGTAAAAGTATTGCGGCCGGATATTATGCCGGTGATTAAGCGGGATATTGAACTGCTGTATATTATTGCCCGGCTGGCAGAGCGTTACTCTTCTGATGCCCGTCGCCTGCGTCCGATTGAAATTGTCAGCGAATACGAAAAAACCATTTTGGATGAGCTGGATTTAATGCGGGAAGCGGCCAATGCCAGCCAGCTGCGACGTAATTTTGAAAATTCAAACGAGCTATATATTCCGGAAATTTACTGGGATTTAACCCGCCGCAATGTGATGGTGATGGAGCGCATTTTCCACACCCCCATGGGGGAACTGGAAAAGCTCAAGGCCATGGGGCTGAATATGGAGCGGTTATCTGAGCTGGGGGTGCAGATATTTTTTACCCAGGTGTTCTCCCATAATTTTTTCCATGCGGATATGCATCCGGGCAATATTTTTATTGATAGCACGGATCTGCAAAACCCAAAATATATTGCCATCGACTTTGGCATTGTCGGTTCCCTCAGCCCGGAAGATCAGCGCTATCTGGCGGAAAACTTTCTCGCCTTTTTCAAGCGGGATTATAACCGGGTGGCACAGCTGCATGTGGATTCCGGCTGGGTGCCAAAGGGTACCCGGGTAGATGAGTTTGAATCGGCTATTCGCAGCGTATGTGAGCCGATTTTTGAAAAGCCCTTAAAAGATATTTCATTCGGCCAGTTATTATTGCGCCTGTTTCAGACAGCGCGACGTTTTAATATGGAAGTACAGCCCCAGCTGGTATTACTGCAAAAAACCCTGCTGAATATCGAGGGCCTGGGGCGGCAGATTTATCCGGATCTGGATTTATGGAAAACCGCCAAACCCTTTCTGGAAAACTGGATGTCAGAACAGGTGGGGCCTAAGGCAATGCTTAAGGGTTTTAAAAAGAACCTGCCTTATATTGCGGAAAAAATGCCGGAAATTCCCCAGCTTATTTATGAGGCCTTGCAGAAAACCGCCAAAGATGACAGTGCCCAGCGCCAGCAAAAAGCGCTGCAGGATTTAAGTGAGCAGATAAAACAGAATCATCAAAGACTGGTGTTATCCATTATGGGCGGCTGCTTATTAATTGCCGGTGTATTGTTAATGGATCACTCACCGGCTAATCAGTATGCGGGCATGTCCATCTGGAGCTGGATTTTATATATGTCAGGCGGCGGCCTTTTCTGGTTGAGCATAAAAGAATAACAGGCTCTACCTCATATCATAATATTGTTAGCACACTAAAGGAGCTTTATGCGCACCCCCCTGGCAGCATTAATTTTCATTACACTGAGTTTCTTTTCCAGCCTTGCCCATGCTGTCGACCCCCGCCTTAACTGGCATACCTTTGAAACCGATCATTTCTATATTCATTTTGCCGATGGCTATAAAAAGCTGGCGGAAGAAGCGGCGGCTTATGGTGAGCAGGCCCATAAAAAAATATCCCGTGCATTAAGCTGGCAGCCCCAGGATAAAACCCATCTGGTTATCAGTGATGAAAGTGATCAGGCCAATGGCATGGCCGAACCGCTGACTTTTAACCGCAGCGTAATTTTTGTTGTGGCCCCCGATGAAGCCAATAGCCTGGAAGATACAACACACTGGCTACAGACACTTATTACACATGAATACACGCATATTATTCATCTGGATAAAGCAGCGGGTCTGGTGAAAACCGGGCGCTCCATATTGGGCCGAAATTTTTATTTGTTTCCCAATGTATTCCAGCCCCCCTGGATGACCGAAGGTCTGGCCACCTATTTTGAAACCGATAAAGCGGCGGGTGTAGGCCGGGGGCAAAGCAGCTTTTTCAGAATGATGATGCGCATGGAAGTGGAGCAGGGAATCAAGCCGCTGGATCAGGTTAACCTGCCCTTGCGCAGCTGGCCGCTGGGTACAAGCTACTATTTATATGGCGTATATTTTTACCAGTTTTTAAATGCCCGTTATGGTGAGCCGACAATAGAATCCCTGGTTGAAAACTACAGTGATAATTTACTGCCATTTTTTATTAACACCAATGCTGAAAAAGTATTAGATAAAAACCTTACCGAGCTATGGCAGGAATTTGAGGTCTGGTTAAAAGAGGATTTTGAAACAGAATTAAAACGGATAAGACAACAAAAACGCAGTGGCAAAAAGCTGACAGACGATGGTTATTTCCGCACCCAGCTGCGATTTCTACCGGATGGACGTTATTACTATATTCGCAGCGATGCCTATCAGCATCAGGCATTAATAGAGGTTTCAGCAGACAATAAAATCCTCTCTGTTGTGGATATTAATCCGGGCGCCCGTATCGACGTGCACCCAAAACAGGGCGTGTTAATCTCCCAGCTGGAATTCTGTGATGAATATAATCGTTATTATGATTTATCCATTCTAAAACCCGGTAAAAATAAAATTCAAAGGCTAACTTATTGTGGCCGCTATCCGTCAGCTGCATGGACGGATGATGGCCAGAATATTATTGCCGTGCATCTGGAAAAATCCCGTTATGAATTGCAACAACTGGATAATCAGGCTCAGCCTGTTAAAACATTATGGCGCGCAAATCATCATCAGGTAGTGGGGCAGCCGGATGTATCGGCCGATAATAAAAAAATACTGGCTTCTGTGTTCAG